>CAYPMZ010000048.1:0-4379 GCA_964412245.1 uncultured Candidatus Saccharibacteria bacterium | reverse complement strand
TCATAAAAACAAATATTATGAAAATAACAAAAAATGGTTTGGTCGCCCTTCTTGCGGTGGTATTATCGCTCGGGCCATCTGCTTTGGTTCTTGCCGATAATAATCGGGATAGTGAAGATGATGGAAGAGATAGCACTTCTACAATATCTTCCACAAGTACTAGAATAGAAAATGAAAGAGATGATGAACACAGTACCTCATCCACTTCATCTAAAGAGAGAGATAATGAGGAAAAAGATTTAGAAGATGATCATGGTACCTCAACAGCAACCTCTTCAAGATCAGATCGCTCCGAAGGTGATGAGCATAGAAGCGACGTGGCAACATTTGTGCAAAATCTATTGAAACTAGCTGATCGCATCGGTGGCATAGGACAGCAAGTTAGAGATGTAGCTCATCAAATTGCCAGCTCAAGCGCTTCAACAACAGAGGCCATCAGCAAAGTAGAAGATAGAAATGTCATAAAGACATTCTTGTTTGGATCAGATTTTAAGAGTCTGGGAATGTTAAGGAAAGAATTAGCAAGAACAGAAAAGCTTATTGAAAGATTAAATATGCTGGCTTCATCAACGACAAGCTCAACTACTCAAGCAGCACTTGCTGCACAGATAAAGCTGTTGCAAGATGATCAGGCAAAAGTCCAGGCATTTGTCCAAGCCAATGAAAGCAAGTTCAGTTTGTTTGGATGGTTTGTCAAAATATTTAACAGAGAAGATTAAGAAAAGTTAAAAAACCGCCCTAAAGCGGTTTTTTAACACCGGGTTTTCTTTACGGAATAGGTGTCCGCCACCGCAGACTCCTGAACACAACTCGCTTCACTCAATGGATTACCATTTCGTGAATCGATCTCCGTTAAGAAAAGTTAAAAATTTTGAACTAAATCATAAAGAACGGCGCCAAAGGCGCCGCTCTTTCATATTATCTTATTCCGGTATCAATATTAATTATGATTGTCGTAATTTGTCCGGAAGTAATTTTTATATTTTGAGGCGCGCCCTTTATAAACCCAATCGATTGATGCGTCACATCTACAATATAGCTTCCGGCTAGAAGCGTGGCAGAAAAATTCCCCTGCGCATTTGGAATCAATGTGGCAATTATTTTAGTTTTATCAGGTGTATAAACAAAGACTTTATGCGCAGCATACATTTCCGGTGTCGGGTTGCATGGCTGGTCAATACGTTCTACAGGGCAAATAGGGCCAATAGTCATTGTCCCCTCAATCGTCCCAGTACCTATGCTTATCGGGCTCGGGCACTCAGTAAATTCACACTTAGGACCAGTACGACCCACATAACTTCCATCAGGACATAACTTTGCTTCCATTGTGCATGCGACAGGTGGTTTTTGAACCAATGTATCTTTAAGTTTAAATGCAAGAACTGAAAGTCCAACAGCCACAATAAGTAATGAAGTCAGTATTAAGGTTTTTTTCATTTATTTCTTAAATAAGTGAGCGTATTTCTCACCGTAGTGACGATATTCGCAAAATTTGCATCTTGGATTTTCGGGTGGCACAGGACCTTCCAATAAATCATTCACTTCTTTCATAAATTTTAAGAAATCTTTTTTCTTTATATCAACTTCAAACCACTTTGGCGGGAAACATAAAACCGCCTGGCCTTTTTTTAAGAAAACTTTGTCTGGATATACCACGATCAATCCCAATTTAGTAACTTCAATCGGCTTGCCTTTTTCCGGAAATTCAAATGCATAATTATACGCTTGAAGCTGTGTTTGGTACTTGGAGATTTTTTCCTCATCCGGAGAAGTGATTTTAAAGTCTACCACAATATATGTCCCGTCTTTTTGTTTTACGAGGAGATCATATTTCCCTTTAACATAAATATTAGTGCCTGGTATAACCTTTGATTCAACAAACCCTTCCTGGCTTTCTACTACCCCTTCCGGCAAAGACGGAGAAAGTTCCTGAAGATTCTTCCCTATCAATGTTCCTTGAATACGGGTATTTATTGCGCCAAAAATAGCGGGAAAAATAGACGGCGGTCTCTGTACTCCATGCTTCATCTTAAGGTAATAACAACATTTACATTCTTCATAAAGATAAGCAAAGTCTGAAGGGCTTAATTTGTATTTTTTCTCTTCCATAATTATTTCCAATTTAGATAAGTAATTGTAAGTTGTAGAACACTAGCGAAAGAAACCCAGAGCAAATAAGGAACTTGAATATAAGTAATCCAACGTTTATATGGATAAATAGCAACCATAGCCCAAACAAGTGTAATAAAAACCAAGAGAACATCCACACCGGCTAAAGTATTGTTCCTAAGTCCGAATTGAAGATAAGTAAATATAAAATTAAAAAATAGGTTAAGAATAAAGGGTAGAAAAATAACAAGAGATATTTGCTTTCTCCATAACATCAAGAGAACCTTTCCAAAAGAAATAGCAATCAGAATATAAAGTACGCTCCAAACCGGACCAAAAAGCCAAGCTGGCGGAGACCAGGTTGGTTTGATAAGTTGAGAATACCAATCATATGCGTTCATAAATTAAGTATATCAAAGATATGACAAATATATATCCTGTAAGAATCTATATTCTTATACGTCTTAAATCTTTGGAATAAGATAAAATGTACCTTAAAAAAGGAGAACCAGGATGCTAACCGCAACTTCAGTAGAGCAAGTTCAACAGTCTCCTCTTGACCAAGCAACCGAGCTTGTGAGGAAAGCAATCAAGGGCGCAATCTCTGAAAAAGGAGTAAGGGCCCAGCTCACCGCCGCAGGATTTGACGGGTCAAATGCGATGATCCGTTCTGGGCTCTACGAGAACGAGGGTTTCTTCATCGCCCTGGTAATCGTCAGGAGTCCGCTTGGAACTATCAAGGTAAGTATGACTAACACGCTTCGCTAAGGACGAAGCAACCCCATTCTAGCGAAAGTTAGAATGGGGTTTTTGTATGTATAACTTTAGTGAATTAAATGCTTATATTCTCTAGCAAACTTCCTTACTAAACGTATTTTATACCATTGCCATGGTTTTAAATGTCTTTTCCAGTGTCTTGATAGATATTCTGCATAATTGCATGATTCACATGCATATATAATTATAGAAACCGGTTCGTATTGCAAATGGTATCGAACTTTTTTGTTTTTTTCACTATACGCTCTTCGGCAAATTGGACAAACCTCTATATCATTCATAATTGCTGCGGGGCTTGGACTCGAACCAAGATACCAGCCTTCAAAGGGCCGTGTCCTACCATTAGACGATCCCGCAATAATCAAACAAAGTCAAGAATACAAGAAAAATGCTTATTTTTCAAGCTAAATTTAAGAATTTAGAATCTTTGTCAAAGCCAGTTCAAGAGGCAATTCGGGAATATAAGCTTTTGTCGCCATATCGTAATAAGAGAGCAGAGACAAAAGCGTATCCGAATTAATCTTTGACATTTTTTTCTCTGATAATGCTTTCAAAAATTTAAAATCCGTATCTGTAAATTCTTCGCTGATTTCAGCTTCAGAAATTTTTAAATTTCGCAGGAGTAAAACTGCGCGCATTTTATGCAAGACAAATTTAAAATACAAAAGCATATCAATATTTTGCTTCCCCGCTTTTCTTATAGCATTTAGACCTAGATCCAGATTACTTTCATCTATCGCTCTCAAAAAGTCATTGACTACTTCCGCTTTTGGAGAGCCGGTCACAAGCTCCACTTCCTCTGGAGTAATCTTATTGTCTTTTGACGCGCTCATTACTTTCTGCAATATGCTCTGGGCATCGCGAAAAGATCCATCACCTAAAAGCGCAATAAGGTCGGCAGACGATGGCTCCAGCTTAAAACCCTCTTTCTTAGCTATTGCCGTTACTGTCTCTTTCAAAATTTTTTGAGTCGGCTTTTTAAATGAAAAAGTCTGGCATCTTGAAATGATAGTTTCCGGTATTTTATTTGCTTCTGTGGTAGCAAGAATAAAGATGACATGCTTTGGCGGCTCTTCAATCGTCTTTAACAGAGCGTTCCAAGCGGATTTTGAAAGCATATGCGCCTCGTCCAAAATATAAACTTTATATTTTGATTCAAAAGGAAGAGTATTTACAGATTCATTCAAAGCTCGGATATCATCTACGCCCGTATTTGAAGCGGCGTCTATTTCAGATATATCATTTAAAGATGTGCCGATTTCTCTGGCAAAAATTCTAGCTACAGAAGTTTTTCCCGTGCCTCGCGAGCCGGAAAATATATAAGCGTGAGCGATATTCTCAAGCCCTATGGAAGATTTGAGAACTTGAACTATATTATCCTGCCCAAAAACCTCATCAAATTTTTGCGGACGATATTTTCTGTATAAAGCTGTCTGATTCATTTACCCGAGAAAATTTTTACTAATGAAAATGTTATTGACTAAATAACAACT
>CAYPMZ010000047.1:0-4415 GCA_964412245.1 uncultured Candidatus Saccharibacteria bacterium | reverse complement strand
ACCAATATATTATAACAGTTCATTTTCAATAACGTTAGTAAAAACTTTAACGGGTGAAAAT
Source organism: uncultured Candidatus Saccharibacteria bacterium (assembly GCA_964412245.1). GTDB lineage: Bacteria > Patescibacteriota > Minisyncoccia > Phycocordibacterales > GWA1-40-21 > Bog-1340. The sequence continues at coordinate 4,354 of CAYPMZ010000047.1, read as the reverse complement.
TTTAATAAAAAAACCGCCCATCACAGTTAAGCGACGGGACGGGATGATAGCAACCGAACCACTATGCTCTTAATGGTTCGGGTATTGCTTTGATCATTAGTACAAAGAACTTTACCCAAGGTTGTGGCATCCCTTGTATACGCTCTTGAGGTTGCGACCCTTTACGGTTCGTTTGCTAGCCCGACTGTTTTCAGATTCTACCTGTCGTAGGCGATTCTCTGAATCATATTCGGGTTTCTAGCGATCTGTCCTCCTTTGTTTAGATACTTGTCTGGATTGTTACTCATATTCCACCAGACTTTCTCTCAACTACAGATCTGTTACTCGGTGCCTTTCGGTCACAAGTAGAATCCCATCTCCACGCACTCTCACCTCGGCAGTTCTCAGGTGCCTCTCACAGTTTTAGGACTCTTGGTCCTGGTGGTCTTTCTTTTGACCCCTTATTGTGAGGACAACCCCGCTTCATCGGTGTGCGCGCTTCAATGATTGATTTCCTACCCGAACAGATTCTGTTGCATTGACGCTTTGTAAGTGTAGCATACCCTTCTTTTTTGTCAAGTAAAATAAAAAGCGGGGGTCAAATGCCAAATTTTTGACAAAAAGAAAGCCGACTACCATGCCCTTGATAGTCGGCTGTACTTCATCCCGCAACGTGACTCAACCCTTAAAGTGGATTTTTATCCAAGGATGTAGCATTCCCTGGCAATGCAGACGCCTGCGCGAATGTGATATCGACCAGGCAAGGCCGGTCACCGCGCACCTCTTATGGGCGTCATTCCTTTAATTTGGGCTGTTCCACCTCCTTTTCTGCAGTGTTGAATTAAAATGCAAGAAGAACTTGAGAGAAGGAACTTGCCCACGGTAGGATTTGAACCTACATCTTTGTCCCTAATTCCTTGTCGTATCGCATGTGATACTGCTTGAGGGACATGCTTTCTCGTTAAGCTACGCGGGCATCTTACTTTCACTTCCGACTCCCTTTATGAGTCAGTCTGTAAAAAAGATTATCAAATCATTATTTTTTGTCAATTTGTTTTTAAGAATTTGTGGATAATCGTATCGACTTCTTTTGAATTATTGGTCGTCATAAGCTTCGCTCTAAGCTCTTTTGCCCCCTCAAAACCATTTACATAAGCTTTAAAATGTTTTTTCATAACGGCGAAGTTTCTATAATCTATTAATTTTTCAAAAAGTATGGTGTGTTCCATAAGAACCTTTAATTTCTCTTCTTTTGTCGGAAGTTTCTTTCTTTTTTCATCAAAAAACCAAGGGTTGCCAAAAATTCCTCTGCCCACCATTACTCCGTCAAAGCCCGATTCAATCGCCTTTCTTCTTCCGTCTAGAAGAGAAGAAATATCTCCATTTGCAATAAGCACAACATCTTTTTTTGCATTTCTTGCGATTTTTACTATTTCCTTTGCAAGCTCCCAATGCGCGGGAACGGCAGACATCTCTTTTCTTGTACGCAAATGCACCGTCAAAGCTGAAATATTTTCCTTGAGAATTTCCGGAATCCAAATTTTATACTCTTCCGGAGTTGAATAACCGATTCTCGTCTTTACGGATATCGGCAGTTTTGGCGCGCCCAGTTTTGCTGCTCGGACAATCTCCCTAGCAAGCCCCGGATCTTTTATAAGCGCCGAACATGAACCTTGGCTTACAATATCACGGACAGGACAGCCCATATTTATATCAATACCGTCAAAACCCATCTTTGCTATGATCCTTGAAGCCTTTGTAATAGTTTCCGGTTTTGCCCCGAATATTTGGGCGATTATCGGCTTTTCTTTTTTTGAATATTTTAAAAGTCTCAAAACTTTCCTCCTTCCCTCATCTGATGTAATTCCGTCTGCAGAAGCAAACTCTGTCCAAAAAACATCCGGGCCACCGCCCGGCTTGCCGTGTCTGGAATATTTGGCGATTATTTGCCTGAATGCCGTATCGGTCACATCCACCATCGGCGCAAGACAAAAAAACAGTTCTTTGTTTTTTTCTTTAATTTTTTGCCAAAAATTTGTCATTTATCAGAGGATATTAGCATTTTTTAGTCTTTTGACCAATTAAATTAAAAATGTTATTTTAAGTTATATGGAAAAATCTAAACATTCTCATATAGGAATAATCCAGAAAGGCAATTCTACTCTTAGAAACATCTCTTCCCCCATACCGCAGGACAAGATAAAAAGCCCGGAGATAAAATCAATTATAGAAAAGCTTAGAAAAGCCGTGGAAAACCAGCCTGATGCCGTGGCCATTGCGGCGGTGCAGATAGGCAAACCGATACAGCTTTTTCTGATATCAAAAAAAGTCTTTGATATTGTTGATAGTCTTTCAAAAAAAGGGAAAAACGCGCCTTCAAAAGAGAATAAGAAAGATTTAATTTTCATCAATCCGAGAATAATAAAAGCTTCAAAAAATAAAGTTCTTTTAGAAGAAGGATGCCTTTCCGTGAGGTATGTTTACGGCAAAGTGCCTAGGCAGGAAAAAGTGACGGTTGAGGCCTTTGACGAGACCGGCAAGAAGTTCTCAAGAGGATTTTCCGGCTTTTTAGCACAGATAGTACAGCATGAAAATGACCATTTAAATGGCATGCTTTTTGTAGATAAGGCAGTAGATATCCATGAAATAAGTAAGAAGGATTACGAGAAGATGTTGGCCACACACCATGATTAATAAAAACATCCGTATTGTATTTTTTGGGAATTCAATTTTCTCTCTAATAGTGCTTGAGAGACTAAAAAAACTCGGGGTAATGCCAGACCTGGTTGTTACAACTCCGGATAAGCCACAAGGAAGGAAAATGGCGCTGACTCCGACTCCGACAAAAATTTGGGCTGAAAATAATTCTGTTGAATATATTGAACCAACAAATCTGAAAGACCGACTTTTACTTGATAAACTTTCAACCCCCAACTTATTTATAGTCGCTTCATACGGAAAAATTCTTCCAAAAAGTCTGATAGATATTCCAAAATACAAGGTTCTTAATATTCACCCATCCCTTCTGCCGAAATATCGCGGCCCATCGCCTTTGCAGGAGCAGATTTTAAATGACGAGAAAGAAATAGGTGTTTCAATCATGCTTATAGATGAGCAAGTTGATCACGGAGCCATTGTTGCTAAAAAGAAAGCTGTAATAGCCGATTGGCCTGTTGGTTTTCATAAACTACAGGAGACTTTAGCCGAAGAAGGAGCAAAATTGCTTTTTGAAATACTGCCAGATTGGATAAATGGCAAAGTAAAAGCAAAAGAGCAGAACCACAATGAAGCCACTTTTACAAAGAAAGTTGAAAAGACTGACGGCCTTATAGATTTATCGGCAGATTCGTTTAAAAACTACTTAAAAACATTAGCTTATGAAGAGTGGCCCGGAACATATTTTGAAGTTGAAAAAAAAGATGTCAAAATGAGAGTCTTGATCAAAAAAGCATCATTTAAAAACAATGAACTAGTAATTGAGAGGGTTTTGCCTGAAGGGAAAAAAGAGATGGATTACAAATCTTTTCTAAATGGCTTAAAATAGCTGATTTGTTTTATTTATAAAAACCTCTCAAAAAATCTTTTATTTTCGCCCCTCCCCTTTTCAGCAGGCTTTTTTTCTTGTCTTTAAATGATTTTAATTCTTCGGACATTTCATCGGTGGCCACATCTATTGATGCGTAAAGATCACTTTCTTCTGCTTCAGCCCTGAAAGATTTACCACCAGTATTGATCGTGAGCTCCATCTTAAATAAATCACCTTTTTTATGATGCTTGGTAGTTTTTCCCAGCTCAACATAACACATCAGCGATTCTCTAATATCACTGTCTACAAATTTATCCAGATGAGCAATCCTTTTTTCCAAATAATCGCTTATCGCTTTTGTAAGCTGCATATCCAATGTTTTGATATTGTGCTTCATGTTATTTATTCAAAGAGATAATTTTTGATGGAGTGTGATGACCGCTCACAATCCTAATATTATTATATATTTTAAAATATTTTCGCACCAGCTCCAAGACTTTTTTATTTGCTAATCCCCTTTCTTTTGGTTCTTTTACATGAATCTCAAAATGATCTTCAGATTTTTTGATGATTTTATCTTTTTTTGTATCGGTAGAAACTTTTACTTTTATAAGCATCTCATTTTTATTGCTTTTTCAGTGTTTTTTGATATTATATCACGACATTCGCAGGTAAGTTAAATGCGAATGATTTTATTCGGGAGTAGTTGAAAAGCGAACAGTTCCGCTAAACTACTCCCGAAAGTAGTTTATTCGGGAGTAGCTCAGCGGTAGAGCGACCGCCTGTGTTCGGTTATTACGCAGCTTCCTAAAGTAATTTAGGACGAAAAATGAGGTTAATTGCTGGAAA
>CAYPMZ010000046.1:0-4610 GCA_964412245.1 uncultured Candidatus Saccharibacteria bacterium | reverse complement strand
TTTAATCATAGAAAAAGGTTAGCATGAAAATAATAAATCTGCTAAATAGTAATATCAAAAAAATAATTATCAACACACCAACAAACTTGAGAATGTTGGTATATTGTGTATAATATAGATAAAATATGAATAAAGTAAAAACAGCTAAACAAATGGAGAGACATTTAAAAGGTACGGCTAATCATTATCGTATTGGCATATTACTTCTTCTCTCTGAGCACGTATCTATGACACTTATAGATATAGCTGAAAGTTTAAAAGCAAACGAAAAAACTATAGGTGAACATACTCGCAGACTCTATGTCGCTGGTCTTATTAATAAAAAACAAAGTGGTAGATTTGTAGAACATACGTTATCTCCTTATGGTAAAACGTTCGTTAACTTTTTAGAATCATTTGCGCACGCATAACAATATACCAACAAACTTGAGAATGTGAGGGTGTTGTTATTTTAATTTATAATAGCTTATAATCGGAACCTTCGCATCCGCATGTAATTTTTTAATTTTTAGAATCATCGCTCAATTTTATCCAATTGAAGAAAAATGGGAAAAAGCTAAAAATGCAATTATAAATACAAAAATAAATGGGACTAAAAAAACAAAAATCGTATGGAGTGTATAAAGAATAGTCCTCTTTACATTAAATGTTTTTATGATAAAAACTGGAATAAAAAAGCTCATAATTGGAGCTATTAGAAAAAGAAAAATAAATATAAAAGGGCCACCAAAATTAGAATCATGAGCTAAGGCAATAAGAAACGGAATCCCAATATAAAATAGGAATAAATATAAAATATATAGGGAAATAATAAAAATTGTTTTCCCCCACCAAGTGTCTGTATGAAAAAAGTTTCTGATTGATTGCATAAAATTATATCTTTATCATATATTTTCTGGTAATAAAGACAAGTATGCCTAATGATGAAATAGTTAATATTATAATTAATGGTTTTTTGTCTGTTCCGGAATCTGCAGCGGCTGCTACCAGATTATTATCTTGTGATAATGTCTCTTTTGGCAGATTTTTACCTTGATTCGATATTTTTAAAATACTAGATGAGATTTTTGGTGGTTTGTTCTCGTTTTTTGATAAAAGATTTCTAAATATTGATGGTGATTGTGATTCTTGTGTTCCTAAATTATTTTGTACTGTGGAAACAGTTGCTTCTTCGGTTGGTTGAGTAAGATTTGAGTTTTTTTCAACAACGGATTGGTCATCGAGAGTTGATGTTGAAAAAATAGCAATAACTCTGCTTCTGCTTCCAAACTGTTTTATTACAGGAACTGGCGTGATTATTTTTGCAGGAACAGAAATACTCTGCGGGAACTCTGTATTTCCTGCTTTATCCACCGAAAAGTAATTGACAGTTTTTCCTGAAGCATCAAAGGGCATATTGTAAACAGACCAAATATTCCTATCAAAAGAATATTCTGTCTTAAGAACTTCAGAATCATTATCGGTAGCCAAAAGCGAAACTATTCCATCGCTTGAAACAGAGCTTGTTGTTTGTGGAGCTATGAGATCTGAAGCGCTTGATGATGAAAGAGCGGATGATGGAGAAATATCCGATTCAAAAGTTCCATCACCGTCTTCATCCATTTTAATGAGATAAGCGGTGCTCGTGGGCGAAATATTTATTTCAGAGTTTGCTGACAATGTTGTGAGTGGAATTTCATTCCAGTATGATTCGCCTGTTTTTATATCATTATTGCCAATATCCTCTACATAGAAATCATAGGCGCCGGTATCTGTAGCTTTTATAACAATTCTGTAAGATCCGCCCTCTGGCAAGAAAGAAAAAGCGGATCCGTCTATGATGTCATATGTCACGCCAGGAATTCCGTATTCAATATCTCCGCTTGCGATCGGACCGGTATGATTACCCGCATCATCATAAATATCCATAGTTACCGGGCTATGAGTAGAAACGACCTTGCCCGTAACATCGCAGAAGCTGCTGCTTGTGGAAATATTTAATGCTATCGGAGTGCTGGTGCCAAGCAAAATAGAAAGTATGGTGTCTGGAACACCGGAAGATGAGGGTAGTTCAGCGTGCGTTGCTCCTTTTACATAATAATTGTGATCGCCAAACGGACCAATGGAAGAAATGAGAGGTACTGTCTCATCACCGTTTGTATAACCCAAAGAATAATCGTCAACAATTTTCTGCCACAGAGATGTCCAAGACTTTTTCTTTTTAACAGTGATAGTGCCGATAGTTTTTGTCAGACCGCAGCCGGCAAAATTGTAAATATCTGCACCAGATAAATTAAAGCTGTCTGTATCAGTATGCAGACTTTCCGCTTGTGGAAACATAATGTCATTCACTCCACGATCAGTCATAAAACTTTTAGTCTCATCATAACTCAGCCATTTACTTGTGCTTGCAGTGGCGTCATAAATATATTTATTTTGATTGATATAGGTTGGGCTTGGTAATAAGTCAAAAACTCCTGGCATATTTTGAGAAATTGTTTTTACTTCAGATGGGTTAAGAACATGCACTCTGATATTGGATGGACCTATACCAATCCCCATATCATCTCCGTACATTAAAGCTTTAAACGCTTTTGGCGCGCCTATATGCGGAGTGCCAATAAAAAACAATTTATCAATTTTATCTGCCCCATTGTCAGCAACATATTTTTGGGCCACAAGTCCTCCCATTGAATGAACGATAATGTCCACCTTGCTTGCGCCTGTTTGCGCAAGCACAGCGTCAATCTTATCTTTCAATAAAATTGCATCGTCAGCATTGCTTTTTCTCCAATCATAAGGAAAAACAAAAAGATCTGTGCCCTCCATATATCCGCCTGTCGTCAGAACATCTACCATTCCTCCCCAACTATCAAGAACAGTATTTCCAGCAACAACAATTTTTCTCATAATGTCCCCGGTTGTCATAGGAAAATTCGGATCTTCCGAACCGTTCGGCAAAAGCGATAGGTCATTTAAAAAACTGTCCGAAAAAGAAATGAGAAGTTCTCCTATATTCGGCCAGATTTCGCTGTTATCTCCATAATTTTTCAAAAGTTGACTTCCCATAATTCCAGGGACAATTATGACCGGAGTTTTTGGCGTACTTGTTGAAGTCGGGTCGGTCGTTGTGCTTGTGGTTGAAGCGGGAGAAAAATCCGGTTCAGCCGTAAGCCACGGCGTAAATAAAACATAATTGGAAACTATGCTCGTAGTTGTTCCTGAAGCATTGAGTGTTGAGTTAAACGGCCCGGAAACGTCTCCCCACCAGTTGCTTACAGCATTTACCGGAAATGCGCTTACATAATTATAAATTGAAAATGCGCCGCTATCTTTAATGACGCTGTTTGTAATGTTCACAGTTCCCGAATCATTTTCCAGTCCATAGTAATTTCCGGAAATTTCGCTGTCAGAGATATTTAGGATCGCCGGGATTTCCATAACACCTGAAGGATATGCTGTTTGCGAGGAATTATAAATGCCATCATCAATGTTATTTTTCATAATGCTGTTTGTGATTTCAACATCTCCTCCAAAATTCATTATTCCGTAATCGTTTCCGGAAATTTCGCTGTTGATTATTTCTACGTAAGGATTATTCCCAGTAGTAACGCCTCCGGGATAGTCGGAAAAATTTAAAATTTTCGTATTTTTTATGTAAGCATTGTCCGCGCCATCAATATTTATGCCACTGCCAAGACCCGAACCATCCAACAAAGAGTTTTCTATGTTTAAAGTTGAGATTCCGCCAGGATTATACCAAGCGTCATAAAGCGAAAAAGCGTAATATTTGGCGGAATTTGAAATGGAAGAGCTTGAAAAAGACAAATAGCTGTCACTATAAATGTTGAAGGCAAAATTTGTATTATTATTTGATATTGTTGAATTTGCCACTGTCGCCGACGAACTGTCAAAAACATCAATAAGATCTGACGAAGAAACGCTATTATTTTTTATATTAAGACCATCCATGTCAGATTTGCTTCCACTCGAAATTTCTACGATGGCGGGGCCTCCGACATTTTCTGTCGTTGAATCACTGATATTTAAATAACTTCCGTCTGAAATTTCAAATCCGTATCGGCCGATGTTCTTTATGCTTGATGATATAAAAGATGTCGTGCTTGATGAAAAAGCGCTGATAACATTGCTGGATATATCCAAAAATACGCTATTTTTTATATCAGCAGTGCTTTCGGTAATATAAATTCCGTTGCGGCAATTATAAATCTGTGCTGAATCAATAGAACCGCCCGCTAAATATGTTGAGAGAGCTGTATCAGCATCAGAAATCTCGGCATTGCTGATTTCATAAGCCCCGCCATCTAAAACATCAATTCCTCCCCAATAATTCCCCGGGATTAAAGATGTAAAATAAATCTTCTCTCCGACCGTGCCATTTGCAATCAATTTTCCCAAAATATCAATGTACTGATCCGTATCAAACTGAATTGTGGTTCCCGGCTCAATAGTCAAAGTCGCTCCAGTTTGCACAACAGGACTAAGGTAAACAACATACGGACCGGCGGCTTTTGTCCAGGTAGTGTCAGTAGAGATGATGTCGCCGTTTATGTCCGTCTGAGCGAAAACATTATTGTATGAGAATAGGAAAATGAAACAAAATAAAAATG
>CAYPMZ010000045.1:0-4896 GCA_964412245.1 uncultured Candidatus Saccharibacteria bacterium | reverse complement strand
TTTCCGTCGTTTAAGAAAACGGAGAAAATATCCTGAAAATCAATCTTTACATTGCCTTCTTTTCTAGCCAAAAAGGTGATTTTGAAAATCTGGCCGTCTTGCCCCTTAAAACCGCCGGGAATGCCGCCAACAAAAGTCAATTGGCCTTTATTGTTGTCAAAAACGGGCGATGTCTGCCAAAGAGAAATGATGGATTCTTCCAGACTGACATTTTGAATCTTTAATTTATCTTTGTCATAAATTAGCGTTCCGTCAATAACATTTATGGATTTGTCGGAAGAAATTTTCAAATCAAGGATAATACTGTCGCCCTTATAATAGGTTGTTTGAATTGAGGGGCTGAAATAAACTGTTGTTGCCGCTTCGGCAACAGAATTCATAAATAAAAATCCAAAGATTATTACTAGAATTGAAATTAAATTTATTTTTATTTTTAAGTTTTTCATTTTACTTTTTTAATTTAACTAATGTGGCATATAATCGTCCGTCTTATGCCCCCACTGTGAAAGCATGATGGAGAAATCTACAGAATCCACTTTGCCGTCTTTATTTATATCCACATAAATATTTCTAAATGGCGGTTTTGTTTTCCAAAAATACAGAAGTATAGAAAAATCCACTGAATTTACAATATGATCGCGATTGAAGTCGGCGGTATCATAGACTGTGCTGCCGGAAATCGGAGATGGATAACCTCCCCCGCCACCTCCGCCACCGCCTCCGCCCGATGTTACGGCCGTGAATTGAAATGATGCGACTGATCTTTGATCTTCAAAATAAGCGACTAATTTAAAATAATAAACTCCGGGATTCGGAACATTGGCAGTAAGACTCGTATTCCAATCTTGGCCGGCAAGAATAAATTTTGCGGCTGTCGCGTCAAAAACATCGTCTCCGCCTCCACAGGCATTATTTATATTCGTAACAACGCACCATTCATATTGATACTCGGTATCAACTGAACCTTCGTTTGTAATTGTAATGCTCGCAGTAATTGAAGGGACGGTATTGTCTATAATTGAATGTATAACTACTTGAGCTGGAGATTGGCGCTGGGAACACGGTTTCCAATCTGTCTTCACATCACAATGATCACAATCAAAAGTCAGGCGGCCTGTTTTTGTTCTGGAATCTCCGGCTACACCGGAAAATTTTCCATTAAAATCAATTGATGCTCCGGTAAAATCAAGCCAGCCGAGATTTGATGACCAAGCGCTTCCGGCAAACTGACCAAGGCAATTATTTGTCACTCCAGAAGAGCTTGCCGGCGATAAATTGACCCAGCCATATTCACGGCTCCAAAAATAACCTGTGAGCTTGGTGTCATTGATATGAACATTACATCCGTCACAGGCAAAATTTACCCAGCCCAAATTTTCTCCCCAGGCGTATTTGTGGCTTGGATCAATTGTGCCATTGGAATGAGACGCAAAAACAGTTAGATGAAAAGATAGGACGAGTAGTATTATTGAGAAAAATTGAAGAAAAATTCTTTTGCCTTTAGTCATAGGGTTCAGCCCTTATATTTTAACAGTAAAAGCCGAAAAATCATAGCCGTAAGCTCTAATCCTTATTTGGACATCGGATGTCCAAATAGTTAAAATTGCTCTAAATATAAAGCGGTATCATCTTTCAATTTATTCTTCCTTGAAATTATATCCTGCAGTGAGCTTTCAGCAAATTTTATATATTCTTTTCTAGAGTTATATCTATCTAAAATAATACTTTTCTCACAAATCTTATTATTACTTTCTCCGGTATATTCTCCCCAACTTGAATAAAGTCGTAATTTGGACATCGGATGTCCAAATTGGTGAATTCTTTGATTTAAGTTCACATAAACGCTCAAATGTAGTAGGTAATCGTCAGAATCAATATGTTTTGCCTTATATTTTCCCTGAAATAGAGCACCACTTCTTTTATGTTTATTATTAAAATATTTTGTGTAACCATTACCCAGGCGTTGTATAAACTTTTCAATTCCCTTTTTAGATATTTGCTTCAAAATAAAATGGTAGTGATTCTCTACTAAAGAGTAAGTAACAAAATCAACCAGTTTTGAATCAGAGTTATCTTTATTTTTTCCTTTTAATTTCAAGCGTGAGTTTTCATAAATACTACCGATAGGGTTCATTGTATTAAATTCCGACATGCTCTGAAAAAATCTATCCACATCCTCCTGATCAGAAAATATATTTCTTTTGTCTGTGCCACGATTGTATATGTGATAAAATTCACCCTCCGCGATTTTTGTCTTTCTCATACTAACATTCTATCATTTGGACATCCGATGTCCAAATATATTTTATTTCGCCACAGCTACCGCTTCGTCAAACTGAATTGAGAGAAGTCTTGAGACTCCGTCATTGCCCATAGTCACACCATAAATCGTACCTGCACGGGACATTGTTTCCCTGTTGTGTGTGATAAGAATAAGCTGGGAATATTTTGAAAGTTCGGTAATCATATCGCCGTATTTCTTGGAATTGGCTTCATCCAAAGCGGCATCAGTCTCATCTAAGATAATAAATGGCGGAGGATTAACCTGTGAAATCGCAAAAATAAGAGCGATGGACGTAAGAGCCCTCTCTCCGCCAGAAAGCATCATAAGTCCTCTTATCTTTTTTCTTGGTAGAGAAATTTCAATATCAATTCCCTCTTCTTGTTCTTCTTCCTCATCTTTAATTTCCTCACCGTCGTCAGTTACTCCCAAATCCGTATCGGATCTCTTTTTCTTTTTTTCTTTCACTATAGCGAGCGAAGCAGAACCTCCGCCAAACATAGCCGAGAAGAAATTCTGAAATTGGACATTTATTTTTGCAACGCCATTTTTAAACTCTGTAGCAAGCTTTTCATTAAGCTCCTTTATCAAATTTTTCAAAGCTTCGGAAGACTTGGTCAGGTCTTCAAGCTCTTTAGCCAAAAAGGTATCTCTTTCGCTTGTCTCTTTATATTCTTTTACAATATCGTCGCTTCCAGAAATTCCTGAATCCTCAAGGCGAATTTTTATCTTTTCCATTATTCTTCTTCTGTCCTCCTGTACTTCTCTTGCCTCTTTTATAATCTGCTCAAGGGAAATTGCCGAGCCATTATCATTTTTCGGCCAAAAATCTTTATATCTTATGGCCTGCGCGCCTATTAGAATGCCCGCTTCCTGAAGTTCTCTCTTGAATTCTTCTTCGTCATGTTTCAGTCTTGATTCTCGGCTATCAAATAATGCAAGTTTGCCCCTGATATCGTTTTCCTCGGCAACTATCCTAAACATTGACTTTTCAGCGTCTCTGTTTGAATCTTTTTCCTTTTCTATTTCATTTTTAAGAAAAGTGTATTGTTCGGAAAGCTCGGTCTCAAGATTGCTTGCTTCAAAAAGTTTGACTTCATATCCGCTCTTTTCTTTTTCAAGGGTTTTGATTTCATCCTCAAGATCTCCGCCTGCGTCTTTATTGGCGACTTCCTTGTGAGTTTTCAAGAAATTCTTGAATATATTTCTGATGGTCTGAAAAATGTTCTTTATTTTGGCAACATCTGATATTCCCATTGCTCTGTCCACCTCAAGATTCACCTCTGCTATGATATTTTCCACCTTTGCGAGATCAATAGTTTTTTGTGAGCTGAAAGTTCCGGATTCTTTCTGTTTTTTTATCATTCGCAAAAGCGAGGTGATTTCACCCTCAAGTCTGCCTATGTTTCTGCTTATGGAGTCTTTTGAGGCGCGAGCTTCCTTGAGCTTGCTTTCCACTTTCATCACCTCGTCTGTTTTTTTGTCTTTTGATGACGACTTTTCAAGAATGCTTTTTGCGTGCTTTAGCTCACCCTCAAGCTTGTTTAATTTTTCCAAAATCGGCTTTTTCTCCTCCAGAATAGTCTTCTTTTCATGATTTAAGTATTCTTCCTCACGCTTGAAATAATCGTGATACATCAGGGTTAGCTCCTGTTTCATTTCCACCGCTTTTTCTATTTTCTCAACTTGCTTTTTCAAAAATTTGATATGAGGAGCAATTTCCCTCCTTAAAGATTCGGTTTGTTTTATATTTTCCTCCGTTTTTTCAAGCTTGCGGATACTCTCATCTTTTTTGTATTGAAAAATCTTCAAACCCAGAGCATCTTCTATTATTTCTCTTTTTTCGTGAATATTGGAATTTAAGATTTTATCCGCCTCTCCTTGTGAAATAATCTGATGCCCCGTGACTCCGATATGAGCCGAGGAAAGAAGCTCAATAATATCTTTCAGGCGGACTTGGCTTCCATTTATGAGATATTCGCTTGAAGAATCTCTGTTGACCACGCGCTCAATAGAAACCTCGTCAAAATCAATATTCAAAATCCTCTGGATGTTATTAAAAACAAGCTTTACGGAAGCGCGGTTAGCGCGAGAAGCGTCTTTCCCTCCATTAAAAATAAGATCTTCTGCACGCTTGCCTCTCAAAGATTTAATGGATTGCTCTCCAAGGACAAAACTGAATGCCTCGGCCACGTTTGACTTGCCCGAGCCGTTTGGCCCGACAATAGCGGAAATAGGGACATCAAACTCTAGTGAGCTTTTCTTGCCAAACGATTTAAAGCCGGATAATTCTATTGATTTGAGGTACATTTACCCGAGAAAATTTTTGCCAATAAAAACTGCTTGACCTTTGTTTATCACATTATCTATATTTACCTGTTTATTCATGTTTGATTATTCTATCCGATTTTTTCAGCTAAAGCGTTGGCAAAAACTTTAACGGGTTAATTTTGCGAAGTAAAAAGATTTCTGACAAAATCATTGACCTGCTCGTCTGATATATCAATGCCTTCCTTTTTCATTTTTCCTTTAAATCTATCAACTTCTTCAAGAGCTGCCTCTGTGACATTTGAATTATTTGTTTTATTCAATTCTTCTATAAAAGGTTTTAAAAT
>CAYPMZ010000044.1:0-4938 GCA_964412245.1 uncultured Candidatus Saccharibacteria bacterium | reverse complement strand
AAAAATTGGAGGGGTCGGATAATGGTATTCCACCGGTCTTGAAAACCGGCGCCCGCAAGGGCTTGCGCGTTCGAGTCGCGCTCCCTCCGCACAATAATATGAACTTAGAAAAATTCAATAAATTTCTTAAAACAGTTGATCTTAAATCTTACAGAGATAGATTTAGGCCAATAAAGATTGTTGAAATGGATTTACCAAAAAATATCCAGGCTATTTCTCTATTATATAAAATTTACTGGGATGAAAAAAAGTTTCTAAGCTATGACGATTTTTACAAAGAATATCTAAAAAGACTTGGAGGTGATATTGAGGCATTTAGAAAAAAGATTTTAATGTGTAAGGATTGTTTCTATTTAGGTTTACCAGCAAGAATTTATAGAACATGGGCAAGTATTATTACACAAATACACGCTGGTTATGTTGCTGAATCAGTTTTTGGTGTAGACAGTGTAGAAATGTCTGAGACCTTGGATCATCAAGGAGCTGACTTCAGAGTAACTTACAAAAATAAAAAGTTAAATTATCAAGTTAAAAAAGAAACACACAGTAGGGAAGTCAGAAAACAGAAAGAATCAAAAAATAAATTAGACGGTGAATTTGTTGATATTTTATACATAGTTCCAAGTGGTGATATTTTTGAAAATCCAAAGACTAAGAAGGGTGAATGGAGAAAACCATATAAAGATTTCATAGAAAATAGAAGCTTAGAGCGGTTTAAGAATGGGTTTGTAGTTTTTACACCGGAAATTTTCAAAGTAAAAAAGAAAGAAATCGATGCAAAGATAAAATAAATCCCTCACCTTTGTCTTACAGAAGCAACAGTTTTTTCTGCAATTTTTATGTAATCTGGATTGATTTCAAACCCTATATAATTCTGACCAAGTTCTTTTGCGGCAGCACATTCAGCCCCAGTTCCAACAAAAGGTACTAAAACTACGCCATTATTTTTAGGCATAGCAGACCTGATTAATTTTCTACAAATTTCTAATGGTTTCTGTGTCGGATGTTTGATTGTCTCATGATCAAGATGCTCTTTAAGTTCTCTTGGTGCAAAGACACGTCTATTACAAGTCTTACAGATGAACCATCTTTCATTCATACCTGCTCCTCCAGCTAGAGCCGGTACTTTTATGACATCTCTAGGCAACGCACCACCTTCATGTGCTTTATAAACAGTTTCTTGTCCTCCACTACTGTACCTACCAACTGTACCTTTGCGTACTTTTCCTGCTGCTCCGTTTAAAAATCCTTCCGTATATGGTTCTCTCACTTCATCACGATTAAAGATAGGATTATTTTTCCAAGCACAAATTATAGATTCATGACTTCGTTGCCAAAAATTTAAAGAGGCTACATTTTTATTTGTATAGTGCCAAATAAGCCATTTTTTATTTATTGGTATTTCAACAGAAAGATTAGCTAAGATTTCACTAAATCCATAAATAAACATTGTTCCAGTTGGTTTTAAAATTCTAATAGATTGGTCTATCCATGTTTTTGACCAACGAATATAATCATTAATTTCTCGTTTATCAATATTGTTACCGAAATCTTTACCGATATTGTATGGAGGGTCAATTATTATTATGTCGCAACTTTCATTAGGTAATTTTTTTAATTCTTCCACTGCATCATTTAAAATAATCTTATTTAGTGGCAATTTATCTCTCTGTTTTATATTTTTTGTAATAATTACTTCCTCTTTAAGGCTAGACTCATTATTTTTAATAATATCAACAACTATTCCCTGGATTGTGAGTTGCTCAGGTTTAACATATATAGGTTCTAACTCAGAATTTGCCGGCTGTAATCTTACATATCCCTTTTCTTTGTAATATTTCTTAAGTGTAGCCTCACTGTTATCTATGAGAGCGACAATCTTTTGTCCATTTTCAGCTGTCGATTGATTCTTGATTACTACTACATCTCCGTTATTAATATTCTCATCAATCATGCTAGTACCTGATACACGTAGAGCATAAATATCTCCGCCTTTAGGGATCCTTGATTTAGGAATAGCAATGGTTTCCTTTTCTCGGATCGCTTCAATTGGTTGACCGGCCGAAATGGTACCCAAAAAAGGGATATTTATAAAAGACTCTTCCTTTACTAAGCTGATAGATCTTGCTTTATTATCTGTTTTATCTAAATAACCATTATCTATTAGTTTTGTTATGTAGAAATCTACAGTAGAGACAGAGGCAAGTTTAAAATGTTTTCTTATTTCTTCAAAAGAGGGGGAGTAATCGTTTTTCTTATGATACACCTTAATGTAATCTAAAACTAACTTTTGTTTTTTTGTTAACATTTTAATTGACATTAAGAACATAACCCATATACTTAATATTGTACTAGAACAAAACTAGAAAGTCCAAATATAGTTATCCACAGAGTCTCAAACCACTATTAATAATAATCACCTTGACAACTATAATAGCAATAATATACAATAAGGTTATAGCAATAAGTAATAAATTTACAAAATATATGCCAAAAGCAATCATTAAATCAAAAACAGGGGCCACTATAACAATAGAAGGGACCAAGGAAGAGTTAGCAGAGATTCTTTCTGATTTTGAAAGAACATCCACTGTGCGAGAAATAAAGACCAAAGTTTCTAAGGAGGCTGTAAAAAAGAAAGATGAAAATAAAAGACGTGCAGCGTCTGATCTAATAGTTGAATTAAGGGAAGAAGGTTTTTTCACTAAACCAAAAAGTCTAGGAGAAATAGCAGAGGCTTTGGAGGGAATCGGTTATCTTTATCCTACTACTACATTATCAGGTGTAGTTATAGGGCTCGTACAAAAGAAATTATTAGGTCGTAAAAAGATTGATGGAAAATGGGTTTATGGAAGATAATAAACAAAAATATTTTTTAATATGAAAAAGAAAAAACAAAAAACAAGTGTTGCTGAAAAAATTATGAAAGTTATTGATAAGCGACCAAAAGCTGCTGAAGAAATTAAAAAAGAGCTTAAGGATAAATTTGGACACAACGAAAAACCTAAGGATATCAGAGTCAATCTACTCTATTTATTAAGAAGAGAAAAAATCAAGCGAGGAAATGAAAACAAGATATATAAATACCATATTTAAACTATGAATCAAGAAAGGATAAATAAAGAAGTTTCTGACCGCCTCTCTAGACTTGAAGAGGTTGTTTTTGATAAGCAAAAACAAAAAGAAGTAAAGAAGAAAGTTACATCCAAAAGTCTTTCAGACCACATAATCTCTTTAAGAGAACGTGGTGTTTTTAAACAACCCCTTATTCCTCAAGAAGTTCACAAGGAGCTTGAAAAAATATATCCCTGTGATTTAAGTCGTGTGAAAGTGGAGCTAATTCGATTGCAGGGTCGTGGACAGCTTAGGAAGGCTTCAAAGTTAATTGATAAAAAGAAATATATAGCATATGTATGGTAAACAAGAAGATCGTGAAAGAAAAATTAAGGCTATTCTTGGGCAGAGATTTGAGAAAACCCATGTCAGTTCAATTTTGAAACACTTCACAGCTGCAAAAGGTAAGTATCAAGATGCTGATTGGGAGGGTGCCATATCGAAGTCTGGTAAATTTGTAGAGGCTACTACAAAAGCGCTAATGAGATTTTGTGGAAAAACATTACCAAAGACAAGGCATTTTCATGCCGGACCATTTCTTCGTAAACTTGAACAAGAACCTACATCAATTGATGATACTATAAGAATAGTAATACCAAAAAGTTGCCTTTTCGTTTATGAAATAGCAAGCAATAGAGGGGCTCGTCATGATCCTGATGAAGTTAATCCAAACGAATTTGAAGAGATAGATGGTAGACTCTATGTTAACATTGAAGGCATAAGTGCAGAAAAAATATCTCAACTCATTCTTTATGGTCTTTATCCAAAGAGGGTAACTGAGGATTCTCTGCGCGATTCAATAAAACGACACGGATTCTCTACAGAAAATGCTAGGATGGCGTGCAGAAGGATTTCGCGACTATGTGATATAGGAGAAAATGGGATGAAACTACGAGGTTTAGGAAGACAGAAGGCCGAGGAGATACTGAATGAGAATCGATCAAGACAATTATAATTATATTGAGTTGTTAAGACATACCCCTTTTTACTATTTAAATTATTAATATATCATAACCGCATGAAATATTTAGGCATAGACTATGGGGAAAAGAGGGTGGGGGTGGCGGTTTCGGATGCCGAGGGCAAAGTGGCTTTTCCAAAAGTTGTTTTGGAAAATAATGCTAAATTGATTGAGAAAATCAAGGAAATTTGCCAGGAGCTTTCCATTGAAGCTATTATTATCGGCGAATCCAAAAACTATAAAGGAGAAGACAACAAAATAAACCCCAAAATCCTCGCCTTCAAAAAATCCCTCTCCTCCATAAACACGATTTTGCCTTTTGTGCAAAAGGCAAAAAGCTCTCCTGTACTCATGCCGATATTCCTTGAACCGGAGTTTATGACCTCTATGGATGTAGAAAAAACTTTTGGCAAAACCGAAATGCTAGACGCCTCCGCCGCCTCTATCATCCTCCAAACCTTCCTGGACAAACAAAAAAACCGAAAGGTTGCGAGCACAGCGAAGCAATCCAGCAAAAATAATCAACCCAAGGATAAACAACCCTCCTCTCCAGATAACGATTTGGGCTTTGGCACAAAAGCCCAAATCGTTAACAATACGATTTCAATTAGTGATTTTGCAAAAGTACAAATGACCGTGGGCCAAATACTTTCTGCCGAACCAATCGCCGGCTCGGATAAACTTCTCAAACTCTCTGTGGATTTCAAAGAGGGAACGCCAAGGCAAATCCTTTCCGGAATCGCAAAATATTTTCCAGACCCTCAAACTCTCGTCGGTAAGAAAGTCGCTTTTGTCACAAACCTGGAACCTCGCAAAATGATGGGTCTTGAAAGCAACGGCATGATACTCGCAGTCCACAGTGG
>CAYPMZ010000043.1:0-4992 GCA_964412245.1 uncultured Candidatus Saccharibacteria bacterium | reverse complement strand
ATTACGCAGCTTCCTAAAGTAATTTAGGACGAAAAATGAGGTTAATTGCTGGAAACCCAAACATTTAAATGTGGGCAATCAGCAGCCAAGTCAGATACTAATTTTAGTGTTTGAAAGGTTCAGAGACTATCTCGCAAGAGAGTACTCGGATTCAAAATCCCAGGAAACGCCTCACGTCCCACTCATAAAAGATGAAGGATGATGATATAGTCCATGCCAAAAGAAATTTTGGAACAAATGTAAGCGGTTGGTCGTAGGTTCGATCCCTACCTCCCGAGCAAAATTAAGCCCCTTGAAAAAGGGGTTTTAATTTTGCTCGGGAGAGTAAAGCGACTGCTCGCTTTACGTGTAGTGACCTAAGGGATTTCCGGTTACGCGAGCAGTAGCTCGTGTCAGGAAATCCCGGTTTTAAATATTTTGAGTGTCGACGAAAAATATTTAAAAAGATTCCCTACCTATGACTACACCCTGCCCAGCAACAAGGCCTGCGCATTCCCCCTTTAAGCTTTGAGAGTGCTTTCTTAATACGAATATTCCTCGTCTCTGATTTCTTGCCGGACGTAACCCAGCAAATCCACTCATTGCGCGCGAGCGGAGTAATATCTTTCCACGCTGCACGGACTGCAGGATTTGAATTAATAGCTTTTCGCAAGTCTTTGGGTAGCTTATGAATCATATGGTTATTTTACCAAATTTTCTATGATATACCCCCACACCAACTTTTCAAAAAGTTGGTGTGGGGGTATAATAATCCTATGCAAAAAATAGCCACAAAAGTATTTATTTATTCGTCAGTTGCTTTCGGAATTATAGGAATTTTAATAGTCTTGGTCGGAGGGCCGGATGGAGACAGCCCCACATTACACAGACTTCTATTAGCGACTGTTTGTATTATATTGCCTTCATTTGCGCTAAGTGTTGCCGGTAAATATTTAAAGAGTTAAAAGGATATAAGAGTTATGACTAAAGAAAAAATCTTAAATGGAATTTTTATTCTTATCAATCTTCTAAGCGTCATTCTCGTCTTTACTATCGTTGATTATTTGATTCACGGCCTTGAGGAAGTCTGGAGCGTGCCGCCTCACTATTTTATAAACAAAGTCCCCGCCGCTTTTCTCTTAGCAATTATCGGACTTTTCTTATCTGCAAGAATCAGGAATGTCTGGTTAAAAGCTCTTGTGACTGGCGGTTTTACGGCGGTCTTCTTGCAAGGAAAATATTTTATTCAGGGCTATCCTTTAGACTTTGTAATTCTGTTTCTATTTATCCACTTCGCAATCCTCTATCCACTTTTGGTATTGATGTTTTGGGCTTATAATAAATATAGTATAGGAGTTAATTACAATTAAAATATGAAAAATATTGTCATTTCATTATTAGTGTTAGCTGTTGCCGGCGGAGCATCTTATTATATTATTTTTAGAAATCTGCCTAGTGAGGAAGAATATACTCATATGGAAAATAATGAATATACAAACAAAAACATGACTACTGCCACAACAACAAATACTCCGGTGTCTGAAAACGTTACCGTTACTATCAAAAATTTCTCATTCAATCCGAAAGTATTAAATATCAAGACGGGGACAAAAGTGACGTGGATAAACAATGACTCCGCGCCTCATACCGTTACTTCCGACTCGGGCAGTCTTCTCAATTCTCCAACTCTCTCGTCCGGCTCATCATTTTCCTTTACATTCTCCAGTCCTACCACTGTAAACTATCACTGCGCCATACACCCGATGATGAAAGCCTCGGTTATTGTCACCGATTAAAGACGGGTGTATTATATTGTTAGTTTTATCAATTAATTTATTTAACATATGCATAACGATAATCATGGTTCATGTTCTTGTTCTTGTTCACACCACAAAGTAGTTCCTGTAGGAATCACTCTGATTGGTCTAGTTGCCCTCCTTGGAGCAACCGGCACTCTATCAGCATCCACAGTTAGCATCGCTTGGCCAGTGCTTCTTATCATAATAGGTCTGACAAAACTGTGCGGAGGAATGTGCAAGTGCTGTAAATAAAAGATATTTAAAAAAACCGCCATATGGCGGTTTTTTAAATTGACCATAATTGATATACTGTATTTTAATGGATTCTAAAAATAAAAAGGTGCGAAGTTTACTGACCAATATTTATTTCTGGCTTGCTATCAGTCTCTTATATTTATTTATTGTATTATTTTTTATAACCATAGGTTTTTTAGACACTGCAAACTCATACTATAAATTGACAGACGGACTTTCTCAGAATATAGAAGATTTTACCTCTCCCAAATTACTTCCACTTGATAAGGTTGATTATGATCAAAGGCTTGTAGCTCTTGCAAATATGCCGGAAATAATAAAACCCGTAAGCACAAGCTCCACTTCAACTATTTCAACTTCAACAATACAATCTACTTCCACGCCAAAACTTTATCAGACATTTTGGGGGAAAGTAAAAATGTTTCATCCATTCTGGCCGGTAAAAACTGTTTATCCGCTTGATGGGGCAATTCTGCCTTTCAAAAGGATTATCGCTTATTACGGAAATTTTTATTCCACGGGCATGGGAATACTAGGCCAATATCCGGAAGATAAAGTTTTGGAAAAACTGAAAACAGAAGTGGAAAAATGGAATATCGCTGACCCAGAAACTCCTGTATTGCCTGCGATTCACTACATTGCAGTCACGGCGCAAGGAAGCCGAGGAGACGATGGAAAATACAGAGCCAGGATGCCGTATGACCAGATAGACAAAGCTATTGAAATGGCAAAGAAAGTAAACGGTATTGTTTTCCTTGATGTTCAGGTAGGGCTTAGCGACGTTCAGACCGAGATATCGCTTCTTGAAAAATATTTAAAGATGCCGCAAGTCAATCTGGGCATTGATCCGGAATTCTCCATGAAGACCGGGGCTAGACCGGGTACTATCGTGGGTACATATGATGCAGAAGATGTGAATTATGTTATAGATTATTTGGCCAGACTGGTAAAAGAAAATAATCTCCCGCCAAAAATATTAGTAGTGCACAGGTATACTCAAGCAATGCTGACAAACTATAAGATGATCAAAACAATTCCGGAGGTGCAGATAGTCATAAATATGGACGGCTGGGGAACAAAACCGAGGAAATTAAATACTTATCAGCAATTTATTTATCCTGAACCGGTTCAATTTACAGGTTTCAAACTCTTTTATAAAAATGACACTGTGGGAGCAGGCTACAAAAATCCTTCTGACCTAGTGGCAAGCACGACACTTATGACTCCTGAAGATTTATTAAAACTCACTCCCCGTCCGATTTATATTCAGTATCAGTGATTTAAAACTTTACCAATCTTTCCGCCATATCTTTCATTTCGTTTGTGCAGACGACTAGCACTTTCACTTTAGAGTCTGGAGAGCTTATTTCGCCATCTACACCCTCTATTTTATTATTAGCAGGCATATCAATTTTTACACCCATATATTCAAGCCCGCTTAAAATCCTTCCCCTCATAATAAATGATCTCTCTCCTATCGTGCCTGAAAAAACTATCGCATCTACTCCGCCCATTTGCGCGCTAAATGCACCAATGTATTTTTTCACACTTATAACAAACTTTTCCAAAGCTAATTTTGCATCAGCGTCAGTTTTTTCAACTTTTATGAGGTCACGAATATCTGAACTTTTACCGGAAAGGCCGAGAAGCCCACACTCGGTGTTTAGATAATTTTCAAGATCTGTAGGATTTTTCCCTAATTTTTGTCCTAAGTACAAAACCGCTGTAGGATCCATATCTCCCGCTCTTGTCGCCATTGTAAGGCCTTCAAGGGGGCTATATCCCATTGATGTATTAAAAGCTTTGCCATTTTTTACAGCCACCACAGATACGCCACCGCCCAAATGGCAGATTATGACTTTGCTAGGCAAGCTCATTTTAGATGACATTTTCTTTATGATTGAACCGACAGAAATCCCGTGATATCCAAAGTGATATAGGTCTAGGTCTTCAGAAACTTTTTTAGGGATTGAATAATATCTAGAGAAATCAGGAGAATTTTTATAATATGCGCTGTCTGAAATACCTATAATAGTCGTTTTAGGGAATATTCTTTTAATCTCAGTTATTTCCTTTAAAGTAATCTCAATATGCAAAGGGGCTTCCTCTCTTTGTTCTTTTATTTTGGAAATAAATTCCTGGTCAATCACCCTGTCTGCCTGAAAGTAAGTGCCGGGAGCGACTACTCTGACAGCGATAGATGAAATATCCTCCTTATTTGCAATGATTCCTTTAGAAATCGCTTCATTTATAAAATATTGAAGGGAATTATTAAATATTTTGTCGGTTATGCCTCTTGTCTCGCCGAACCCTTTTTGGCCTTTATCAAAAAAAGTAACAATGCTCTTTCCCTCCTCCACTTCAAAATGTCCAAAAAAAAGCTCGCCATCTTTTGAATAGATGGAGTACTTTGCCGAAACGCTTCCCGTATTTACAATTAAATATTTCATAATGATGTGCGAATCTACGAATGAACGAATATTACGAATGTCTGCGAATAATGCGATTTATCCTTATACTTTCAACTTTATAACTTTCTACTTTCCCTACCATTTCCAATTTAAAACCTCCTCCGGGTCATCACCGACTCTTAATATGTAATCTTTGTGATCTTTTATCTTTTGCTTATACTTTTCTACGAGCATTCTTGCTTTGTCCTTGCCTACCACGCCATTTGCCGACACTTTTTCTATTGCTTCTATAAACAAATTATATCTGTCTGCCTTATTTCTTATATGAAGGTCTAGTGGAGTCGTGGTAGAGCCGCTTTCCATATATCCATGCACAGAAATTCTACCAAGAGTATTTTGATAATCAAAAAGTATCTGTTTCAAAGTCTCCGGATAACCGTGAAAATTAATGATTACCGGCTTATCTTTTGTAAAATATTTCTCAAACTCGGATTCTGTAATTGCTTTTGAATGGCCGATAGAATTTGGAGAAAGTTCAACGATATTTA
>CAYPMZ010000042.1:0-5058 GCA_964412245.1 uncultured Candidatus Saccharibacteria bacterium | reverse complement strand
TTGAAAGCTCCTTAATAAATTCTGGGTCTGTCCAATGCAAAGCAAAAATCTCTTCTGCTGCTTTTTGATCACTTTTCTTAAATTCTCGGATAATCATTTTATAATTTTACCAAAAAGTGAGTATTGAAAGTTTGTGAGTACTATTTTATGTTGTTATACTTCAATCCCCTGTCTATTTGATTCATTTCAACTTCCTTGCAGTTGAAATAATCCTGGACGAATTCTTTTATATGATCAGTTGAAAATTTACCGCAAGAATAAACATCAATGGAAATAAAATGTTTTGGGGTGAGAGTATGTATCTGAATCCCGCTTTCTATAAGAGGGACCCAGCCGGAAAGGCCGGCTTTTTCCGGATATTTATTTTCATCACTTTTAAATATAAATGGCGGAGACTGTTTGGTCATCTTTAATTTTGCAACAAGATCATCCAGAAATTTATAGCAAAGATTTAGATCGTCGCAGGCGCCTGGTTTACAGCCGTATAGATCTAAAGTCATTAAGTATCCAAATGGTTCTGATTTCATCATCAAATTTAAAGTTTAAAGTGAAAAGCGCAAAATTAAAGTTAAAAGCATAAAACTGGATAAGAATTCATTTTTATTTTGAGATTTAGTTTTACACTTTTCACTTTTAGTTTTAAGTTTTTATACGACGTATCCCCTGTCAACATATTCCTCTTCGCATGTTTCGTGGCTGATATTTTCTTTTAGGCAATCAACAGCTTTCCGGGTATCTTCATCAGATGAACAGCTGAATACATCACAGGCAACATAATTAAATTCCGGCCAGGTGTGCATAGAAATATGTGAGGTAGATAAAAGCAAAAAGCCCGTTATTCCTTGTGGACTGAATTGGTGAAAATAGCTGTGCAAAACCTCCATGCCGGCGGCATCTGCCGACTTTGCGAGATTTTCCTGCCAGAACTTTATTGAGTTTAATTGATCCCTATCGCAACCGAAGAAATCCAAAATGTAATGTCCTCCTTTTATTTCTTTTTCTTGAGTTTTAATTTTTACTTTAGATTTTCGGGATTTTAGTTTTGTCTTTTCCATTTCTACTGGGAAATATTATATCACAATATTTCCATATCAATAGCATAAAATCGCGAATATGTTGATAACTGCCAAAAAATAAGGAGTCTGTTTTTTGACAGACGACTATATTTTTTGAGCACCCCGTTAAAAGTCCGAAGTGAAATAAAAGATTACAACAGACAAAGTCGAAGACGATATTTGCCCGCAGACAAAAAGCTAAACTCACATCCGCCAGACTTTGTACGGGGTTTATTGCTTCGCTACGCTCGCAAAGACATTAAGGAGATTTTCTTTTGAATATCTTTTCTAAAATATTTTTAATGACTTTCGGATTACTGAAAACTTTGTCGGATTCGCTGATGACGGCAAGCGGAGCAGAGATGATTCTTTTATCTTTCAGGTCTTTTGACAGTCCCATTTCCACTTTTTCTTCCAAAGAATACTTCAAAAGAACATCTTTTGGCACTTTGGCATTGTTATAAATGATAAAATCCGCCTTTCTGCCAAGATATTTTTCAATGTTCTGAATAAAATCCGCAGCTTTGTAGTTGTCCGTCTCTCCTCTTTTGGTCATTATATTCAGAAATAAGATAATTTTGGCTTTAGACTTCTGAATGGCGGATTTCATGCCTTTTGGCAAAAGAACCGGAATCACACTTGAAAATAGATCGCCCGGACAAACTATTATAAAATCGGATTGCCTAATGGCATCTTCCGCCGCCTTTGATGCTTTAACTTGGGGCTTCAGATAAATATCCGATATTGAATGCAAGTCCGGATTCCAGAGAGGATTTTGCGCAATTGTATCTATGTTTGTCTCTCCGGATAAGGTATCACCCAGGCGAAGTCTAGCGCAAAGCTCTGTCTTTTCTTTTGTCAC
This sequence comes from uncultured Candidatus Saccharibacteria bacterium, assembly GCA_964412245.1. GTDB lineage: Bacteria > Patescibacteriota > Minisyncoccia > Phycocordibacterales > GWA1-40-21 > Bog-1340. Next base: position 3,141 of record CAYPMZ010000042.1, on the reverse strand, counting down.
GGGCAATATTCTGTGATTCCCCAATCCGCAGACTTTCCACATTGTTTCCAGCGCCCTTTCGTGGTTTTCTGTTTTTTCCAGAGCGTGAAATAATAAATTCTTTATTGAATGGCTGTGCAGAGGACCATTCTCATAACGAAAAGATAATGCTTTGGCTAATGCTTCATCATTACAAAGAGAAACGATGCATTTTGTAAGATCACCTATGTAGCTGCTACCGTCATATTCTTTCTGTAATATTCCAGTTGAACCGCCGGAATCTGTGCTTGGACATATGCCTGTTATCTGAATATTGGGAATATCCTTCAGCCCTTTCAATACTTGAGAGTGCCCCGTTCCCCCGCCTATAGTTGTAACTTTTCTCATTCCGTAAAGAAATTTTAATTATTGATAATTTTTGAATACTTTGTCTTCTTCTTTGATCATTATTTACTCTTTATTTGTCCTCCCCTGAATTTCACACGGGACAAGTGACAATGTAAGCATATTACTGTTTCCACAGAATTTAATCAAATAAAAAAGCCGCGCCCTTCGGGCGCGGCTTTTCCAGCATTGTTCTGCGAAGAAACTAGGAGAGGTGTTTTGAAACGAGCTTTGTCATTTCAAACATATTGACTACCGCTTTTCCGCCAAAAACCGCTTTCAAATTTGCATCAGCATTGATGTTTCTCTTGTTCTTTGGATCCTGAAGGTTTTTTCCTTTGATATATACCCAAAGTTTCTTAACAACCTCTGATCTTGGCATTGGGCCGTTTCCGACTACCTTTGCAAGTTCAGAACTGACATTCAATGGCTTCATAAACGCAGAATTCGCTTTTTTCATATTATATTAATGTTATTAATACTGTTCTAATAATGATGATAGTATAGCACCTTCCCTCTATATGCGCCATAGGGCGATTATTCATACCTAAAAGGCCTCTATATGGATTTAAATTTGAAGCCCTAGCCGTTAAATTTTCAAATCCCTCATCTTTATAATTTGATATATTGGGCCAAAAATAGAAACTGTCCTAAAAATATCCATAATCATGAAAAAATCGGCTTTTATGCCTTTCAGCAGACCTACTTTTTTATTTTTATAAGGACTATCAACATTCAGCCAGGGAATAATCGCGATTTTTGATTCATTATCAACAATAATTCGATTTAAAAAAACTTCGAAACCAAAAGGCAGGAGAGCCGGTATTTTATGCAAATGCGGAACTATGATATCTTTGCGCAAAACTCTTTCTCCGGAAATATAATCTATCCCCATCTTATGCCACAGTTTTGGAGCATTTCTTTTCAGACTCATGCTGACATCAGCCGCATCATGAAGCACTGGTATGATAAGGTCGGTTATATTATTGGCGTTAAGCCCAATGAGATCCGAGTCTAAAAAAAATAACAGTTGGCATGCTGATTCTCTAATTCCTGTATGCAATGCGGCGCTTTTACCTCGGTTAGATGTATGTTTAATAAGCTTGATTTTTTTAAATTTAGAAACTATTTCCGCAGTATTATCAACAGATCCGTCATCAACAACTATAATTTCATCAATAAGCTTGTGAGCGGTCACGACTTCCAGAATCTTATTTATTCTTTTCCCTTCGTTATATGCAGGTATTACACAAGATACTTTTGACATAAAAGTTTAAAGGGAGGTTTTTTTAATATATTTTATATATCTCATAAAAGCAACCAATATGAAAATAAACAAGGTGAAAATAAAAATGCGTCCAAACAAATCATTGATGCGTATATATAAATCCCCAAAGAAATATCCTATGCCTATAAGCAATCCTGTCCAGACAAACTGGCCGAGCAGATTCATAAAAAGATATATGCGCAGAGGTATTTTTACCATTCCGGCGGTTATTAATGTTGCCAAACCAAAACCAAAACCGGTAGTAACTTTGGATATGAAAAGTATCGGGTGTTTATGCTTATGAAAAATGTTTTCTACTTTTTCTATATTCTGCTCGGTTATGTTGAGATATTTTCCAAATTTCTTTATAAAACCGTGTCCATAAAAAAATCCAACGTAATACCAGAATGTATCTCCTATCAAGTCTCCAGCCATAAGGGCGATATATACGGGCACAAAACTAAAATAACTCAGTTTAATAAGGACGCCGGAAATTAAAGACAGAAATGGGCCTTCTGCAAAAGCAAAAAGGACTATAAATATATAAACCAATACGATATGGTTGATGGATAGACTGATTAGCGATGCTTCCATAAATAAAGTATATCAAATTAAAAATTATTTGTTAGCCGTCTGGCATGGATTTAGAAAAAATTTAAAAAGAAAAAGCACCATCTCCTTTAATGGCGCTCTCGTTCTCACTTTCAGAACATTGTTATCAAAAAGTCTACTCCGGCCCACACCTTGTTCTCAATTTCTGGTGGCGCGTAAACAGACTTCCCTTGGAAATTGATTTGAGGTGTGATCTCCATTCTCTCTGAGGCTTTGAAAGTCGCAGAAATACCGAGCCTCACGAAATTGAGAAGTTCGGAATCAGATCTGCCTCCAGTGGAGATATCCAGATTGACACTCCAACTTTCGCTGATCCTGATTTCAGGCTTTAGTCCCGCCTGATACAAGAAGATTGATCTCACTTCTTGCGTCAACCTGTTTCTCTCCACATCAGCTTCGCCGGTCACGTACCATCTTACCCCTCGTATGTCTGGGGAGGTTACGCTCGCGTATCCGACATTCAGATCTTTCTCGGATCCTCGAGTGAACAGCTGATAGTAGCGGGCGTAGCCTGCATCAAAGCTGAAATCACCGAAGTCCTTGGCGTATCCAGCGAGAAAGTCTACCTCGTTCCCGCTATCACTGCCTATCTCTGCTGAAAGAGCGAGAGCGGACAGGAACTTCGCGTACACACCGGTCCGGTCAGCCAGGGTTATGCTTGACTGAATAACCGGTTGCTTGGAAAGAGTCTCACCAGTGACACCGTAGACATAGCTGCTGAATCCGCCAATGTCCCAGCTTCCGCTCAACCTTGCCCCTTCCACTTGAACCGGCAGTAAGACAAGAAACTTGAGAACAGCAAACCGAATGATCAACTTATACATCCGAACTCACCTCCTTTTGGTGTTGGTCTTGTGTGAAGAACTTATTACTCCGCTTTTTATAATAGCATAAATAGA
>CAYPMZ010000041.1:0-5076 GCA_964412245.1 uncultured Candidatus Saccharibacteria bacterium | reverse complement strand
TTAGCCATCTTATTCTCTATAAATTTTATAGACTCTGCAGGGTTTTCAATTACAACATATTTCATATTCAAAAGATCTACTGGATTTATGTTCCTTAGTTCATCCACCATTACATTTCCGACATTTGCAAAGCTCTTTTCAAAAGCCGATTTCTTGCCTGAGACAGCGATAAGAGCACTATTCTTTGCTTTTGTAAGAATATCGGAATAATTCTTGATCTTGCTTATTGATTTCAAAATTGCTATCGCTTCTGTGGTCTTTGGTTTTGCGATATCGAATTTATCAATAAAAATGACTTCTCCATCCTTTAATTTTCTTGAAAGAATAGTATATAAAGCTTTTACCTTGACTTTTTTGTTTATTTTCTTGGAATAATTCTTCAGTATATTTGGTCCATGAGCAATACCTCCTCCAACCCAGATTGGTGAACGAGTAGAGCCGTGTCTTGCTCTGCCTGTACCTTTTTGCTGCCAAGGTTTCTTTCCTCCACCCTGCACCTCGGCTCTGTTTTTTGTATGGGCGTATATTACTCTTCTGTCTGCAAGCATAGAGTAAACGACTTGATGAACAAGGTCAGCATTCCATGAAAGTCCGAAAACGCTTGCTGGTAATTTTACCTCGCCCACTTCTATACCCCTCTGGCTGTATACTTTTGCAGGAGCAATCACAGTTAAAACTTTTTCAGCAGATTTTGGTTTGATATTCTTTTTTGTCTTTTCTTTTTCCATATCTTTAGCTTTTTAGCTTGTAGCTTCTTAGCTTTTTAGGAATTAATTTCATCCTATAATCTAAGAAGCTAATCAGCTACCCCCTAATCTCTACTAGTGTTCCCCTTCTTCCGGGTATTGCTCCGTTTATAATAATCTGATTATTCTCTTTATCAACTCCAAGAACTTTTAGATTCTTTACGGTGATTTTATCTCCACCCATTCTTCCGGCCATTCTCATATTTTTTGGAACCATGTTTCTCAAACCTCCTCCTATGGAACCCGGAGCATTTTCAGAGTGCTTTTGACCATGGCTTCTTGGTTGACCGGAAAATCCATGTCTTTTAATAACGCTTTGATAACCTTTTCCTTTTGATATGGCCGCAACTTCTATGATATCTCCTGCTGCAAAAGCGGAAAGATCTATTTTATCTCCAACTTTAAACGATGCCGGATCAGCAACAGTAAATTCTTTTACAAATCTGGAGTTTGTTCCGTTTAAATGTCCTTTTAACGGTTTGTTTATATTCTTTTCTCTTTTTTGTCCAAACCCGACTTGAACAGCATCATAACCGTCTTTTTCTTTGGTCTTTATTTGAGTAACAGTCAAATCTCCTCCAAGTAAAATAGTCACTGGATAGACTTTTCCGTCTTTATCAAAGATCTGGGTCATATTCTGTTTTGTGCCGAGTGTGAATTTCATATGCGAAAATTATTATTACGAATAATAACGAATTTCTACGAAAATTTTAATGCATTGGTATTTTAAGTTTTCGCAGGATTTCGTAATATTCGTAGAGCGTTTTTCGTAAACGTTATATCATTTTGACGTCTATGCTGACGCCTGAAGGCAAGTTTATATTTGTAAGAGCTTCCATAACCCTTGCTGAAGGATTAATAATATCTATCAATCTTCTGTGCACCCTCATCTCAAATTGCTCTCGCGCATTTTTATAGACAAAAGATGATCTGTTGACAGTATATTTTTTAATTTCTGTTGGCAAAGGCACAGGACCGACAATTTTAGCGTCATATCTGAGAGCTGTCTCAATAATCTGCTTGACCGAAGCGTCAAGAATTTTGCTGTCATAAGTCCTAACTCTTATTCTCAATATTGAAGTTTCTTCGCCTTTTTGAGAAACCTTTGGAGAAGCTTTTGGTATTTTGACTTTTGACACCTTGGCTTTTGGCGCAGATTCCTTGATATTTTTTTTTGGTTCTTTTTTTACAACCATAAATTTAAAAGTGCAATTTGAAACAAAAAGTAAAGTTAAATTTTTTCTTTAACTTTACAGTTAATTTAGACAACTACTTTAGTGATAACTCCTGAACCGACAGTCTTGCCACCTTCTCTGATGGCAAATCTCATTTTGTCTTCAAGAGCTACTGGGGCTACGAGCTTTACTTTAAATGTAACTGTATCTCCTGGCATAACCATTTCAACACCGGTTGCCAGAGTAACATCTCCGGTAACGTCCGTTGTTCTGATATAAAACTGCGGTTTATATCCTGTAAAGAATGGAGTGTGTCTTCCGCCTTCCTCTTTCTTCAAAACATATACTTCAGCTTCAAATTCTGTGTGTGGTTTTGTTGTTCCCGGTTTGCAAAGGATTTGTCCTCTTGTGACATCTTCCTTTCTTGTGCCTCTCAAAAGAATACCTGCATTGTCTCCAGCTCTTCCATCTTGAAGCTGTTTATTAAACATTTCAATACCGGTGACTACCGACTTTGCTGTTGGTTTGATACCGACGATTTCAACTTCATCGCCGACTTTTACCATACCTCTTTCTATCCTTCCCGTAACCACTGTTCCTCTTCCTTCAATAGAGAAGATGTCTTCAATAGGCATAAGAAATGGCTTATCAATATCTCTTACCGGGAGCGGAATCCATGTATCAAGAGCGGTCATAAGGTCAGTTATCGGCTTTGCATCTGCATCAGATGCTGATTTGCAAGCAAGAGCTTTTGTGGCTGAACCTCTTATGATTGGAGTTTTTGCTCCGTCAAATTGGTACTTGGTCAAAAGTTCTCTGATTTCTGTTTCAACAAGATCCAAAAGATCTTTATCATCAACAAGGTCAACTTTATTCAAGAAGACTACGATTTTTGGAACACCGACTTGGCGAGCCAAAAGAACGTGCTCTTTTGTCTGAGGCATAGGACCATCAACTGCAGATACTACAAGAATAGCACCGTCCATTTGAGCGGCACCGGTGATCATGTTTTTAATATAGTCTGCGTGTCCCGGACAATCTACGTGAGCGTAGTGTCTTGCGTCTGAAGAATATTCAACGTGAGAAATAGCAATAGTTATGATCTTTGTAGGATCCCTTCTCCCCTCTTTCTCAGAAGCTTTTGCAACCTGATCATAAGCGATCTGTTTTGCCAAACCTTTTAGTGACTGTACGTGCGTGATAGCAGCAGTCAAAGTGGTCTTACCGTGGTCAATGTGACCGATAGTACCGACGTTTACGTGTGGCTTATCTCTTAAAAATTCTGCCATATTATTTTTTAGATTTTGAAAACAAAACGCGCGAGAATTTGGCTTTGTTTTAGAAACCTATTTTTATTAATTATTCTCATCATCCGGCACCTTAAGGTGCCGGACTGTAGAAACTTATAAATTACGACTTTGCAACCCAAGCGGGTTTAAACCAAAATTGGTAAAACACCAAAATAAAAACCGCACATTGCGTGTTTCAGATAATAGCAAAAGAATGAGAAAGAGTCAAATTGGTAACGGGAGGTAGCTTGTAGCTTTTTAGCTTGTAGAAAATACTGAACTCGTTTGCGAAGGGTTCCCCTTCGCAAACTGTCCTGATTTTATTGAAATAGAAAAGGACCCTCCAGCATAGAGCTTGCTTGCGCAAGATATGCCAAAGGGTCCAAGTGTCCAAGTTCCCAAGTGACAAACAGGAACAAGGACTGAGTGAAAAACTTACAGTTGCGGAACCACGACCCGATGCCCGTCGTCGGCACCCCAGACGTCGACGTACGAGAGACGATCCACGCGCACGTAGAGCCCGTCGGAGTACCGGTACACGCCCGCCACGAAAAATTGTCCGTTCACCTTGAAGAGGAAGAACGTTCCGTAGCCGTCCGAGCGAAGCCAGTCAGAGTGGTTGGAACAGAATTGCTTGATCTGGCTCTGCGTGAGGCACAGACGATCCAGATTCTCCCCGGAACTTCCGAAGAGTTGTGCGAACGTTCCGTCCTTCACCATCTCGTAGACCTGGACTTTCGTCTTCTTGGTCGGCACGCTCGGTACATTCAGATTCCAGCTGTTGAAGCAGGAATCGATGTAGCCCCGAAACGTGTTGACTGCCGAGGAGATCAGCTCCGTGCCGTCCGTCGGTTCAAGGATTACTTCTTGGCCGATGCACTTGAGGTAACCGATGACCTGTTCTGCCAACTCGGTGATTTTTCCTTTCGCCGTGCTGACGAGAGTTGCGGACAGACTTTTGCCCTGAGCGAGAACTCGCTGGAGGCCGGACTTGTTGAGAGCGCCGGCTTTGACGAGCTCGTCAATCGCCTTCTCGACGGAATCGGTGATGACACGAACGATCTGCTTCTTCTGACCGGATGTAATCGACGCGGTTTGCATCGTTATCATCCTCTTTTTTGTAAGTGTTGTGAATGTGCTACTAACTACCAAAAAATAGTATATACCAAATGATACTTTTTGTCAAGGAAATACAAAAGAGCGGTTCGCAAAGCGAACCGCTCTTTTGTGTATTATCTATTTTTATTAACTATTTATTAATATTTCTGTTAAACTACAACCTATGAGAACTATCGCCTTTATTGATGCTTCAAACTTGTTTTATGGTGGAGAAAAAAGTCTCGGCTGGAAAATAGATTATAAGAAACTTTTTAATTATTTGAAAGAAAAGTATTCCGTAGAAAAGGTGTATTATTTCGGAGGAGTTGAGATACATAATTTTCAATATGATTATCTTGATGAAGAGACTGTGTCTTTGGAAAAGTTGGATAAACACCTTTCGACTTTACTTAGAAACAGGGGTGATAAATTAGATGAGGCAACAATTCTACTTATAGGTAGACATCTGAAACGAGTTCATTTTTATAGAAAGCTTAATGACTTTGGCTATTCACTATTTCTCAAACCAGTGAAGTTGTATGAGCAGGAGGATGGTTTAACTAGGCGTAAAGCTAATTGCGATGTAGATATGGCTTTTCACTTAATGAAAGAAAAAGATAATTTTGATAGAGCAATTATCCTTTCTGGAGACGGAGATTTTCTACCGGTTTTGAAATATTTGAAAGAAATTAAGAAAGAAATGTTGATTCTTTCTAGAAGTCCCAGAACCGCAAACGAGATAAGGAAATTTGCAGGAAGCGATTTCAG
>CAYPMZ010000040.1:0-5112 GCA_964412245.1 uncultured Candidatus Saccharibacteria bacterium | reverse complement strand
GCTCATTAAAAATCTATCATGAATACATTAGAATTATTAGCAAATAAAAATATAATAAAGAAGGGCGATATTTCCAAAATAGAGAGAGAGGCGGGCAAATCCGGCAGAACCATAGAAGATTTTTTGGAAAGCAATGGAATATCAGCCGAAACTGTCCTTGATGCAAAAGGAGAATATTATAATATGCCGACTAAAAATCTCGGCGGACGGGATATTCCTTTTTCCATATTGAAATATGTTTCAGAAGATGCCGCTACTCATTATGGATTTGTTCCGCTCGGCCTTTCCGACGGCGCTCTTGAAATAGGGTTGCTTGATCCGGAGAATATAGAAGCTAGAGACGCAATCTCTTTTATCATCGGGAAATTAAATTTGCCTTATAAAATATTCATTATCTCTGAAAAAGATTTTAAGAAAGTCATTGAAAGCTACAAGGGCCTTTCCGGCGAAGTCACAAAAGCCCTTACCGAACTTGAGACGGAGCTCTCTTCGGATCTTGAAGATATTAAAATTCTGAAAGACAGCAAGCAGGCCAAGGTAGAAACAAAGATAATTGAAGATGCTCCCGTTACAAAAATAGTCGCGACAATACTAAGATATGCGACTGAAGGAAATGCTTCAGATGTTCACATTGAACATATGAGAGATAAAGTCCGAGTCAGATTTAGGGTAGACGGGATTTTAAATACGAGTCTTATCCTGCCGCCGGAAGTTCACCAAGCTGTCGTGGCTAGAATAAAAATCCTTTCAAATATGAGACTGGATGAAAAACGCAAACCTCAAGACGGACGTTTTTCTGCAAAAATTGAGGGAAGAAAAATAGATTTCAGAGTCTCAACCTTTCCGGCATATTATGGAGAGAAAGTCGTTATGAGAATTCTTGACCAGGAAAAAGGCGTAAAAACACTTGATCAAATGGGTTTGTCCAAAAGATATTTATCTATTATCCGCGAAGCTATGACAAGGCCTTACGGGCTTATACTTATCTCTGGTCCGACAGGATCAGGTAAAACTACCACTCTTTATTCCATGTTAAGTGAGATAAATAAAGATGAAAAAAATGTTTTAAGCTTGGAGGATCCCATAGAATATAATATTGAAGGTATGAGCCAGTCGCAGGTTTTTCCCGAGATCGGATATGACTTTGCAAACGGTCTTCGAACAACCTTAAGGCAGGACCCCGATGTTATTATGGTCGGTGAAATCAGAGATAAAGAGACGGCTGCGCTTGCTATTCAGGCGGCATTGACGGGACATTTGGTGCTTTCCACAATTCACACAAATAATGCCGCGGGGGTTGTCCCCAGACTTATTGATATGGGCATTGATCCGTACCTGATTCCTCCGACCCTTATTTTGGTCATGGCTCAAAGGCTTGTCAGCACATTATGTCCGGGCACAGGGAAAGCAATTCCAATGAGCGATAGTATTAAGAATATGGTAGAAAAAGAATTTTCAGACCTTCCTGCTGAATTCAGAAAAGAAATCCCGGTTACAACGGAGATGTTTGAAGCGGAGAGAACAGCTCAATGTCCAAATGGCATAAAAGGCAGAATGGCAGTATTTGAAATGTTTAAAATGGACAGCGATATTGAACAAGTCATACTTAAAAATCCGGTTGAATCGGAAGTTTTTAAAGTTGCAAGGAAGAAAGGCCTTATAACCGTAAAAGAAGATGCTATAATAAAAGCAATGCAGAAAATCATTCCGTTTGAGGAGGTAAATCAACTTTAATGATATAATTAAGAATAAATCATGGAAGACAAGAAGAAAATTTTAATAGTGGATGACGATAAGTTTCTTTTAGGCATGTACTCGGCCAAATTCGCCAAAAATGGCCTTGATGTAAAAGCCGCATCAGACGGAAATGATGCCTTGAGAATATTGAAAGGCGGCTACAAGCCGGATATTTTGCTTTTGGATTTGATAATGCCTGGCATGGACGGATTTTCTCTATATGAAACCATAAAGAAAGATAATCTTGCTCCTGGGGCCCTTGCAATTATGCTTACCAATCAGGGATTGGCTTCAGATATAAATAAAGCCAAAGGGCTTGGAGTCCATGGTTATATTGTAAAAGCTACCACTATTCCATCCGAGGTTGTGGCGGAAGTTCTAGACATTTATAATAAAAACAAGAAATAAACTTAAAATGAAAAACGCAAAGCTAAAAACTAAAAATCAAAATAGAAAATATTTAATTCATAATTTTACGTTTTTCGCTTTTAATTTTTAATTTAAAAAGATGGATTATAGAAAAGAATTAAACGACCTGATAAAGACAGTTTCTCAAGAAGGCGCATCTGACCTTCATTTATCCGAAGGGAAAAGGCCTTCCATAAGAGTTTCAAGTTTTCTGCTTCCTCTTGTAAAAAAAGAAGTTATCAATAGAGATGGCATTATGGGTATTTTGTCCGAGCTTGTAAGCAAGGAAAACAGGGAAATATTTTTAAAAAATAAAGAGCTTGATTTTTCATATAGCATGGAAAACGGGGAAAGATTCAGGGGCAACGCTTATTTTCAGCAAGGAATGGTAAGCATAGCTCTAAGGCTTATTCCCAAGAAAATAAGAAGCATTGCCGAATTGAATCTTCCGGAGATATTAAAATCTTTTACAGACAAACCTCAAGGATTTTTCCTTGTGGTCGGGCCTGTAGGACACGGTAAGACTACAACGCTCGCTGCTATGATAGAGAATATAAACCAGACAAGGACGGAACATATAATTACCATAGAAGATCCGATTGAATATGTTTATGATCCCAAAAAATCCATAATTGATCAAAGGGAAATCAGAACAGACACATCGGATTTTGCCACCGCCCTTAAAAGCATGTTTAGGGAAGATGTTGACGTTGCGCTTATTGGAGAAATGCGAGGCACGGAAACAATCGCGATTGCCGTTACTGCGGCTGAAACCGGCCATTTGATATTTTCAACGCTGCATACAAACAGCGCTTCACAGACAATTTCTAGAATTATAGATTCGTTTCCTGCGGAACAGCAAAGCCAGATAAGAATCCAGCTTGCCGGAAGTTTGACAGGAATTTTATCACAAAGACTTATACCGAGAATTTCAGGCGGCTTGATCCCAGCATATGAGCTTCTAATCAACAATAATGCCGTTTCCAATCTCATAAGAGAAAATAGAGTTCATGAGATAAATTCCGTAATAGAAACAAGTTCTCAAGAAGGAATGGTGGATATGAACAGAAGTTTGGCAGATCTTGTTTCAAGGGGAGAAATCACCATAGAAAACGCATATATGTACGCGACAGACGCAAAAATCCTTTCAAAGATGATATAGAAAAATAATGAGCAAAGCGATTATATTTTTCTTACCCTGTGTAGTATCGCGCTTTAAGGCGCGGTATCCCGTGAAATAGATTTAACAAAGATGTTGAACAGTAGTATAATCACATAGTTATTTACGAATATGAACATCAACCGTGAATTTCACGGGACACTACACAGGGTGATGATTTTTATACTCACTCTGTTCGTTAAAAATCTATCATGACATTTAAATATAAAACATTAGATCAAACAGGGGGAACCAAGGATGGAGTAATAGACGCAATAAATATGGAAGTTGCCATAAGTGTCCTTCAAAAAAGAGGTCTTTCCATAATATCCATAAAGCCGGAAGAAGAAAAAAGATCGTTTTTTGACAGAAACATTTCATTTTTTGACACAGTATCAAACCGAGACGTAGTTATACTTTCTCGGCAGATGGCCACCCTTTTTGAAGCTCAAGTCTCCGCCCTTAGAGTCTTTCAGCTTTTGGCGTCACAATCTGAAAATGCGGCCCTTAGAAGAAAACTAAAGGGAGTGGTTGACGATTTGCAAGCGGGGAATTCTATTTCCGGCTCTTTGTCAAAATATCCAGAAGTTTTTTCAGATTTTTATATCAATATGGTGAAAGTCGGAGAGGAATCCGGCAAGCTCGATCAGACTTTCATATATCTTGCCGATCATTTGGACAGAACATACGAGATTACTTCAAAAGTCAGAACCGCCTTTATTTATCCGGCCTTCGTTATTTTTACTTTTATAGCGGTCATGGTTCTTATGCTTGTCGTTGTCATACCGAAAATCAGCGGAATATTAAAAGAGTCCGGACAGGCAGTTCCAATCTATACCAAAGTAGTTTTAGGATTTTCCGATTTTCTTGTAAGTTACGGAATATTTCTTTTGATCGCTCTCGTTGTCGGAGGCTTTTTCTTTTGGAGATATTTATTGACCAAAGCCGGGAAATTATCTTTAGATGAATTTAAAATAACTCTGCCTTTGATTAAAAAACTTTATGCCAAACTTTATCTTTCAAGGATTGCGGACAATATGAATACAATGCTCGTCTCGGGCATTCCCATGGTTCGCGGGCTTGATCTTACGGCCAATGTTGTCGGCAATCTTGTTTATAAAAATATTTTGGAAAAAACAGTGGAGGATGTAAAAGGTGGAAGCTCTGTATCCGATGCCATGGCCAAATATTCGGAAATTCCTGGAATATTCGTGCAAATGATAAAGATTGGCGAAGAGACTGGACAGCTTGGAAATATCTTGAAAACATTGGCCAATTTTTACCGAAGAGAAGTGACAAATTATATAGATTCGGTCGTTTCTCTTATAGAGCCGGCCATGATAATTATACTAGGTATCGGCGTTGCCTTTCTTATGGCATCGGTGCTTGTGCCTATATACAGCATTTCGTCAGGAATATAAATAGCTTGTAGCTTTTTAGGATGGTAGCTTCTTAGAAAAACGTAAACGAGGGGTTTCGCTTCGCGAAACCCCTCGTTAGTATTTTTGAATTACCTAACAAGCTACAAGCTGCTTCCTACAAGCTAGTTTGAGTTATCCACATCCTATTTTGCCACCCCTGATTTTTAAGGAGTATAATTAGAATGTTGAATTTAATCCTCTCAAGAGGTTAAATGTTTTGTTTTTTAAGGAAGTATTTCGCCTTGAGCAAGCGAAAGATGGCTGGACAAGACAAAACAAATTTATTAGTTTGAGTTAATTTTTATCGATAGAAATTAAAATTATGATTACAGTCAATAAAGGAAAGGGTAAAGAGAAAGGTTTTACATTGATTGAACTTTTGGTGGT
>CAYPMZ010000039.1:0-5235 GCA_964412245.1 uncultured Candidatus Saccharibacteria bacterium | reverse complement strand
GTTTCTTCAGGGACTTCTGCGACAACATCAGATTCAAATTCTACAAATGGGTCTAAAGGAAATAAAAAGGCAAAACAGCAGGATCAGTCAACCACCACCTTAAGCACTTCCACGGCATCTACAACCGAGGGAGATATAGCGACAACTTCAACTTCAAGCGATTCACAACTGGGCGCCTCCGTATTCGGGGCGGGAATATCTCAAAAAGAATTACTGATAGCGGTTCTGTTGATACAAGCCTTCACCATTCTGGCTTTTGGGATCTACGTCTATAATAATAAAAGAAGAGTAAGTTAAAGACTATTTGGACATCGGATGTCCAAATAGTCTTTATTCTTGTTTATTACAAAGTGTTGTTATATAATAAAACATCAAACCTTAGGTCAGGGAAAATTATTATTAGTAGTGCGATTAATTGACCCGTATTTTCTCGGGTAAATAAAAAATGGGTAATAAAAATAAATCATATTTAATCGGAGTATTTATAGTCGGCATATTAGCAGGGGCGGGACTGCTTTTTGTTTGGAATTCATATACTGCGGGAAATCCGGTAAAGGTAACAAGCCAATTGGAACAAGCTCAAATAAAGGATCTCATTGCCAAAGTAGGCAAGCTCATAATACTCCCTACGGGAGAAGATCCAGTTGTCGCTACTATAAATGATGCGGCGACTCTCATAAAAGACCAGCCATTTTATAAAGGCGCTAGAAATGGAGATGTTGTATTAGTTTATCAAAAAGCTGCAAAGGCCATAGTATATTCTCCGGAAAGAAATATCATAGTAAATGTCGGTCCGATAGCTCTACAAAGCTCTCCGACAACAGCTTCCACCACGACATCTAAAAAGTAGGGAATTACTCGCTTGCTGAAAATTAAAAAAGACTATTTGGACATCGGATGTCCAAATAGTCTTTTTTGATTTTCCTCTTATTCAAAATCATTCTCCAAACTTGGAGAATGATTTTGAATTCCTAAGTATTTACTAAAAAGCTACAAGCTATTCAACTATTTTATAATCCATTGTTTTTCTATCTAAATCTGCCGCTATAAGTTTGATTTTTATCTTTTGACCAAGAGAGAATTTCTTCTTAGTCTTTTCTCCAAGAATAGAATAGCTTTTCGGATCTAACTTATAAAAATCATCCCCGAGTGAAGATAGCTTTATCATACCCTCGGCTTTTGTATCAACTTCTTCGGCATAAATACCCCATTCGGTAACTCCGGTGATAAGACCGAGAAATGTAGTGCCAACTTTATCTTGCATATATTCTATCTGCTTATATTTTCTGCTATCACGCTCCGCTTCGGCAGCTTTGATTTCCTGGTCTGTGCTGTGCATACAAGCTTTTTCATAAAAAGCTAAATTTTTCTCTTCAACTACGTGCTCGGAAAGTATTTTTTGCAAAATCCTATGCACGAGAAGGTCCGGATATCTTCTAATGGGCGAGGTGAAATGCGCGTAGTATTCAAAAGCCAGGCCGAAGTGACCGATATTTTTCACAGAATAAATTGCTTTTGCCATGCTTCTTATCGCTGCAGTTTTGACGAGGGCCTCTTCAGCTTTTCCTTCCACCTGCGCAAATAAAGCTTGCATATCCTTTCCTGTAATACTTCCATTTTTGCCTATGACAAGCTCATGCCCAAGCGCTTTTACAAATATAGAAAGCTCGGCAATCTTTTCTCTGTTTGGCAGATCGTGAATTCTGTATGGGAGAGGGAATATTTTTCCTGATTTTTTTTCAAATTTATAGACGAACTCTGCAACTTCTTTATTTGCAAGAAGCATGTATTCCTCCACGAGCTTGTGAGTATCAAGCCGCTCTTTTTTATAGATCCTTATTGGCTTGCCATTTTCATCCAAGTCAAAAGCAATTTCTTCCTGCTCAAAATCAATCGCGCCTTTTTGCCACTTTTCTTTTCTGAATAACTTTGCGATTTTATTTAAAGTATCAAGAGTTTCAAAGTGCTTGGCCGGGGCATTTGGGGCGGCTTCTCTTCCGCTGTCTATAATTTCCTGCGCGCTTTCATAAGTGAATCTTTTCGCCGATTTTATGACAGATTTTCCAAACCATCTTGAATGAATCTTCGCTTTGCTGTCTATCTCAAATATTGCCGAGAATGCCAGCTTGTCTTCACCTTCATTCAAACTGCATAGGTCGTCTGAAAGCTCAAAAGGAAGCATGGGTATAGTCCTGTCCGCCAAGTACACCGAACAGCCTCTTTTGTAAGCTTCTTTATCCAGTTCGCTTTTCTCTTTTACATAATGGGAAACATCGGCGATATGAACGCCTATTTCAAAATTGCCGCTTGGTAGTTTCTTGAATGAAATAGCATCATCAAAATCTTTTGCAGTCTTTGGATCTATGGTAAAGGTCAGGGTATTTCTCAAATCTTTTCTTTTTGCTAGCTCTTCTTTAAGAATCTCATTTTTCCTGCTGAATATTTCTCTGGATTCTCTAAGGACTGCATCCGGAAATTCAATTTCAAATCCCTTATCAATAGCGATGGAATTCATCTCCGTGGAGTTGTCGCCTTTTTTCCCGAGCTTATTTATTATTTCTCCTTCGGAATAACCTGGAAGGGGAGTCCATTTTGCGATTTTTACTCTGACTTTGTCATTGTGTTCTACTCCAGCAGATTTTTCTTTTGAAAGTTTTACTATAAGTTTGAACTTTCTATTATCTGGTATGACAAGAATGCCTTTGCTTGAGATTTCCACTACTCCCACAAAGATTTTATTCAACCTTTCAATGACTTTTGAGATTTCACCTTCAAATTGCCCTTTTTTATTTTTATAAGCAGTAACTTCAACTTTATCACCGGCCATTACCGTGCCGAGCTGTCTTGTGGAGATCTGAACCTCTGTGTTTTCCGGTAGAGATATAAAAAGGGCTATATTCCCCCTGATTGATTTTATAGAACCTCTGAAGATTTTTAATTGCCCCTTTTTTTTAGGAGAAAAGCTCTCTTTTTGATGGAATTTTCCGAATTTCCCGTCTTTTTTCATTTTTTTATTATATTCATACTATAGCAGAAACTACCAATTAAATCATTCTCCAAACTTGGAGAATGATTTAATTGGTGATAAGATGGAAATATGAATAAACTACCTAGCGCTGAACTGGCGAAATTATTTAAAATTTTTTCAAACAAATATAGGTTGCAAATAATGCTTTTTTTGAAAAATAAAAAAGAATTGAGCGTTGGTTCAATTGCCGACAATCTACCCGCTTCTTTTCAGGCTGTATCCAAACATCTTGCCGTCTTGGAGAAGGCTGGAATTTTAACTTCAAGATATGACGGTTCGTTTGTCATGTATAAAATCTCTGGGGATCTTCCAGAAGTCACAAATAAACTATTAGACTTTGTCGCCTAAATACATCATTCTCCAAGTTTGGAGAATGATGCGAGGTAGGAAAATATAACTTGCAAAATCAAGTTTTTCTGATAGGATACGAGGACAATGTTAACGATAAGATTACAAAGAGTCGGCAGAGTTCATGAACCAACTTTTCGCGTGGTTGTCATGGATTCAAAACATAGCGCAAAGAGCGGGAAGGCACTTGATGTCCTCGGTTCATACGATCCAAGAGAAGGAAAGGGTACCAACCATATAGATGCGGAAAGAGCCAAGAAATGGATTTTAAATGGCGCTCAAGTCTCTGAAACAGTCCATAATCTTCTTGTAGATCAGAAAGTCATTACCGGAAAGAAAATAAACGTCCTACCTAAAAATAAAATCATAAACGCCAAAAAGGCAAAGGAAGCCGAAGCAGCCGCGAAAGCAGCTCCAAAGGCGGAAGCAAAAGCTGAAGCTCCGAAGGAAGAAGTAGCATCGTAAGTAGAAAGTAAAAAGTTCATAAAGCAGAAAGACGACGTGCCCTGCAGGCACGTCGTCTTTCTATATATAGGTCTTAATCAAATCATTCTCCAAATTTGGAGAATGATTTGATTATTTTTTACTTTACAAACTTTATAACTTTTAACTTGCTAAAATTTTACCGAATTGGTAATATTTTAGCAAGGCAGTATTTTATTAATTACCGGTCGAATTACTGCAGGATTTAGTTAATCCGAATTACAAAAATGACAGAGAATGATGCAAAATTTCTAGAATTCGTTGTTAAAGCTTTAGTTGACGCTCCGGAAAAAGTAAAGATTACAAGAACGGTAGACGAAATGGGCGTATTACTTACTCTTATCGTAGACAATGCTGATATGGGCAAGGTCATCGGAAGATCAGGCAATACAGCCAAGGCCATCAGAACACTTTTGAGGGTTGTAGGAATGAAAAACAATTCAAGAGTAAATTTGAAGATCAATGAACCAGAAGGAGCATTGCCAAGAGAACCAAGAATGGCAACTCTTTCAAAAGAACCATCATCAAAAACAGTTGATGAGGCAATGGCAGATTTGAGACTCTAGTTTTTAGAAAACTCAAAATATAAAAAAGCGGCGCCGTACGGCGCCGCTTTTTTAGTTGTATTTTTACACTTTTTGTTCTAATGTTCACCCGTTAAAGTTTTTACTGATATTATTGAAAATGCCAAATTATGGTATAAGATATGGAAGTAAACAATGTAAGACTAATCAACGCTATGTTAAACAGTCGCAATAACATTTTCATCAGTAAAAATTTTCTCGGGTAAATGAATTTTCACATCATCACTCTTTTCCCGGACGTTTTCAGCTCATATTTAGATGAGTCTATTTTAGGCCGGGCAATCAAGGAAAAGAAAATAAAGGTGAATTTCTACAATCCTCGTGATTTTGTTAAGCCGACAAAAAAGCAATCAAAAAATGAAAGACCATATTTGAGAGTGGATGATAAGCCATACGGCGGAGGGGCCGGAATGGTTATGCAAGCAGAGCCGGTGCTTAAAGCGGTTGAAAAAGCTCTGAAGGTTATCAATTCTAAAAAGCTAAAAAGCTACAAGCTACAAGCTAAGATTATATTCTTAAGTCCAAGCGGAAAACAATTTGATACAAATTATGCCAAGAAAACCGCAAAGCAATATTCCGACATTATAATTATTTCCGGCAGATATGAGGGGATAGATGAAAGAGTAAATAAAATCTTAAAGACTGAAAAAGTGACTGTTGGCCCGTTTGTACTTACTGGAGGTGAGCTTCCAGCAATGATTATTATGGATTGCATGGCAAGGCAAGTAGAAGGTGTACTTGGCAATTTCTCATCTCGTGAAGAAGAACGAATTTCATCAAGTGAAGTTTATA
>CAYPMZ010000038.1:0-5438 GCA_964412245.1 uncultured Candidatus Saccharibacteria bacterium | reverse complement strand
TAAAAATTCTTTTTGAAGCGGGGGCAAAAGAAGTGCATTTTTTGGTCAGTTCTCCACCGGTCAGATTTCCGGATTTTTACGGCATTGATATTCCCGATCAAAAAGGCCTTATTGCAGCCACCAAATCCATAGACGAAATGAATACATACCTTGGCTCCACTTCGCTTAGCTTTCTATCCTTTGATGGAATGGTCAAAGCCACCGGAATAGAAGGATCATCTTTCTGCACGGCTTGTTTTACGGGAGAGTATCCTATAGATATAAAAGAAAGGAAAAAAGAAATCAGCTATAAAATAATAACAACTCCTTCCGCCCAAGCGCCTTTGTTTGATAAGGTGAATTAACCCGTGAGTTTTTGTTAGTAAGAGTTAAATTATTCGTAGCTATTCGTAATCATTCACATAATTTTCGTAAAATATGTTTGATATAGGAAAATATCTGGATAAGTTTAAGAAAATGTCCGAGTCAAGGGATTTTTTAAGAAATACTGTGGCAGAGTCCATAAAAGAAATCTGCCGCATAGAAATTGATCCTAAAAAAATTGATATAAAATCGGGAATCGTGAGAATAAGCGAAAAACCGATTATAAAAAACGAGATTTTCATCAAAAAGGCGAAAATATTGGAAAATTTGGCGAAGAAAACAGAAAGCAAAATAGTAGACATTTTCTAAATAAGAATTAATACAAAAGGCCGCGCTCAAAGGCGCGGCCTTTTGTATTTGCCATACTAATTTATTTTAATCGGAATCTCAACCTCTCCTTTATTGTAAACAGTGTCGTAAACAACAACTTTAAATTTATTTTCTCCGGAAACAAGAGAACTGACGGATGATGGAACAAAGCTTATTGAAAAAGGAGCTGTTTCGGAAGAGCCGACAAGCTCGCCGTTTAAATAAAAATTGGCTTTCGCTATTTGATAATGGGCCGTTGCTGTAAATGACGCCGTAATTTTATTATCCTTGTCATATTCAATATCTTGTTTTGGGGAAAGAAGGGCGACACTCGGTTTATTTTCATCAGTGTGAATATCGTCATAAGCGGTTGGTTTTGTCGTGGAGGCCTGGGGATTTGTCTTTAACCACTCCTGTATCTGATATTCCCAGGAGTTAAATTGAGCGTCATCGCTTGGATTTATCGGCGCAGGACCCATCGGATCATCTTTATTTACCCAATAAAGTATGGAATGGACATTTGGCACGGAAATTTCCTTTCTTGTTTCTTCCGGCGTCTTGTCCGTGGCGAGTTTTCCTGACACTTTATCTATTAAATAAGTTTCATTGCCCTGCCAAAAACCCCGCAGGATTGGCTTCTCGCTCGGGTCAATTGCCGGAGGTTTATTAAAGGTTTCTCCCGTCGTGCTTGCCAGAGCATTTGCCATGATCTCATGCCACATTGGGGCGACAATCATTCCGGCCACCTGCTTGACCATTGGAGTATTGTCATTGTTTCCTGCCCAAGTCCCTACAACTACTTCCGGCGTGTAACCTATCGTCCATGCATCTTTGGAATCATTAGTCGTACCGGTTTTTGAGGCCACCTGTCTGCCCGGGAAAAACAAAGGAGAATTTGCTCCATATGCCGGAATTTTTGCGACATTATCGGACAAAATATCAGAAATTGTTTCCGCAATATTTGAAGGTATAGCTTGCTGCGGATTTGCCGAATATTGCTCCAGAGTGTTTCCGTTTGAATCCTGCACCGATAATATGCCGGTATATTTATTTCTCACGCCGTCATTTGCAAATGTTCCATAAGCGCTCGTCAGATCAAGAAGAGAAACTTCTCCGCCTCCGAGGACAAGAGTAAGGCCGTACTGGTTTGGGTCGTCAGACAGGCTTTGTATGCCCATATCTTTTGCCGTTTGCAGAGAATCTTTTATTCCTGCCAGATATAAAACTTCTATGGAGGGAATATTTCTAGACTGCGCCAAAGCATTTCTCAAAGATATCGGCCCTAGATATTTCCCGTCATAATTTTCCGGCTTATAACATGCCGTTGAAGATGAAATGACGGCATTCGGATTTATAGGATCTCCCTGCGGGGTGCAGGTGCTTTGAAATTCCGTTGGCAGGTCAAAAAGCACCGTATCCGGAGTGTATCCTTTTAGAAATGCTGTGGCATAAACGAACGGCTTGAATGTGGATCCGGGCTGTCTGTGGGCGAGCGTCACATTAAAATTTCCATCAATATTTTTATCAAAATAATCCCTGGAACCGACCATTGATAATATTTGTCCGGTCTTCGGATCTATTGCCACAGCCGCGACGTTTTTGGCGGTGAAATTTATTTCATTGCTCAAGCCGTATTTATTGGCTATCGCCTCGGTTTTCCCCTGCAAATCATAATCCAGAGTGGTTATCACTTTGTAGCCGCCGGTTTGCACGGCCGATTCGCCGTATTTATCGGCCAAATATTGTTTTATAAATTCCACGAAATGAGGCGCTCTTATGCCGTATTTTTCCTGGGGAAGAAAAGCCACCTGTTCTTTCACGGCCGAGTCATACTCATCTTTTGTTATAAAATTATTTTGGAGCATTTTGGAAAGGACCAATTTTTGCCTCTGGTCCAGCTTGTCTTTATTTTGCCCGTACGGAGAATAATAGGTCGGGGCTTTTGGTATTGCCGCTATATACGCCGCCTCGGCAAGAGACACATCATTCGCGCTTTTTCCGAAAAACAATTGACACGCTTCTTCTACGCCATAAATATTTCCTCCATAAGGATTTGAATTCAAATAAATGGAGAGAATCTGCTCCTTCGTCATCATTTTTTCAAGCTTTATGGATAAAACCCACTCCTTTATTTTTCTTGAGATGGATTTTTCTGAAGTTAGGAGCGAGTTTTTAATAACTTGCTGAGTTATCGTAGAGCCGCCCTGGCTGAAACTGCCGGATAATATATTTGCGAAAATTGATCTTATTATTGATGAAAATCTTATGCCGCCATGCTGATAAAACTGTTCGTCTTCTATAGCCACCGTGGCATTTTTTATGTTTCTGGATATATTTTCAAAAGGGACAATTGTTCTCTTTGTGTTCTCATGAACGTCATAAAGAAGTATTTTGCCGGTCCGGTCATAGATTTTGGTAGACTGGCTGGTTTTCATCGTATCAAAGGAGCTCAAATCCGGCATTTTAAAGTTAGAAATCCAAAAGGCAATCAGACCGAAGAATATGAAAAGGAGGGAGAGGAAGACAATCGCCAACTCCCTCTTATTTTTTCTCCAATCTTTAATCAGTCTTTTTAGCTCAAGTTCAAACATAAAATGAAATTATAACATACCCTCTTTTTCCTTCGGATGCAAACAGGTCGAATTTATGCTAAATTTGAGTAATGATTAATACGGATTCAAACAAAATAGACGAAGTTCTAACTAGAGGAGTAGAAAATGTCTACCCAAACAAGGAAGAGCTGAAAAAAGCATTGTCATCGGGCAAAAAACTAAGGATTTATAATGGTATCGATCCCACCGGCAAACTTCATATAGGTCACGGCGTTGTGCTTAAGAAATTGCGCCAACTCCAAGATTTGGGTCATGAAATCATAATACTGATTGGCGATTTTACGGCAACAATAGGCGATCCGACTGATAAAATGGCGACACGCAAGATCCTAACAAGCAGAGAGGTTAAGAAAAATGCGGCTGATTATAAAAGGTTGATCGGAAAACTTTTAGATTTGAAAAAATCCAACATCAGATTTCTCTATAATGAAAAATGGACAAACAAGCTGGGGCCGAAAGACTTGTTAGAGCTTGCCTCATATTTTACTGTGCCGCAACTTCTCGAAAGAGATATGTTCCAAGAACGCCTAAAGGCTGGCAAAGAAATTCACGTCAATGAGTTTTTATATCCCATTTTCCAAGCCTACGATTCGGTAACCATGGATGTTGATATGGAAATTGGCGGAAACGACCAAACCTTTAATATGCTTGCCGGAAGAACTTTGATGAAGAAAATGAAAAACAAGGAAAAATTTGTTCTAACAACTAAACTCTTAACTGATACTACGGGGAAAAAAATGGGGAAGACCGAAGGCAATATGATAAATCTTGATGAGGACGCTAATAATATGTACGGAAAGGTCATGTCTTGGACAGATGGAATGATACTGCTCGGATTTGAGCTCTGTACGGATGTTTCAATGAACGAAATTGAGAAGTTTAAAAAAGAAATGGAGAGCGGAGCAAATCCTCGCGATATAAAAGCCAGACTAGCAAGAGAAATCGTTACTATTTATCATGGGAAAGAAAAAGCTCAAAAAGCTGAAGAAAATTTTATAGAAACTTTTAAAAAAGGCGGATTGCCAGAAAATCTTGAAGAAATAAAATCAGAAAAAGGCGGGTTTCTTTCGGAGACTTTAGTCAATGCAAAAATTGTAGAGTCAAAAAGTGAATTCAGACGTCTTGCTCAAGAAGGAGCTGTCAGTGATGTGGTTTCCGGCGAAAAAATTACCGATCCGAATTATAAAATTAAAAAAAATATAACTCTTAAGGTGGGGAAAAAGAGATTTGTAAAGATCAGTTTATGAAGATAATAGCGATTGATCCTGGATATGAAAGAATGGGGGTGGCGATAATAGAAAAAGCTCCCCGAGGCTCCACCTCGGGGAAGGAAGAATTGGTATATTCAGAATGTTTCAAAACATCTGCAAAAATTCCACACGAAGAAAGATTAAAACTTATCGGAAAAGAAATAGAAAAACTGATAGAGAAATACAAGCCCGAGATAATGGCGATAGAAACTTTATTTTTTAAAAGCAATCAAAAAACGGCAATGCATGTTTCAGAAGCCAGGGGAGTGATGCTTTATGTTGCGTCTGCATCGGGCCTCAAGGTCAAAGAATTTTCCCCGATGGCGGTGAAAATTGCTGTAACCGGATACGGAGGGAGTGAAAAATCCCAGATAACAAGCATGGTGGAAAAACTTATTAAAATTGATAAAGAAATAAAATATGACGATGAATACGATGCAATAGCGGTAGGGCTCACATATTTTGCTACAAATCTTGGTAAGAAAAGTTAAAACCGCCTTGAGGCGGTTTTAACTTTTCTTACCACTCATCCGGATTATAATCCAGAGCGTCCTCATCCTCCTCATCCGCAATCTTATCAATATCTACCAGTAAATCATCTTCTTTGGCGAGCAGAGGATCTATCGGCGCAGTTTCCTCATCCACAAGGGCATCAAGAACGCCGTCAGACAAGGCAACTCCCTCTTTTGGCTCTTCCTCCTTATCTTTTAAATCATCGTCTTTAACAACCGGATTTTTTTTATTATTTTTAATTTTTGCCATTGAAAATTTAATACAAACTTTAATAGGTATATTTTCCACGATTATAGAAAAAAGTAAACTTTCCAAACTGTGGATAATTTTTACTACTCCGCATTTGTATAAACTTCCTGCACATCCTCGTTATTTTCAAGATCTTCTATAA
>CAYPMZ010000037.1:1617-5483 GCA_964412245.1 uncultured Candidatus Saccharibacteria bacterium | reverse complement strand
TTTTTTTAATTGAATTTATATATTCTTTTAGTATCCACCCCTCATTTTTGAAAGGCAATAGGGCTATTATTTTCATCTTATATTTGCTTTATTTTTACCCATATCTAATATCGGCTTTTCCATATATCTATATGAAAGCCAAGCAAATAATACCGATAAAAGAAAGGTTATAAAGATTATTACAAATAGCATTATACTGTTTTTAACTTGAACATGCAGGCCCGCTATCATAGTGACTGCTATTAGGTGATATGCATATAATCCATACGATATTTTTCCCAGCCATGTCATTATCTTTGATTTTCCAGCACTGAATAATGGAGATTCGGCGTATGACTGCTCTAGTACGATAAATATAAATATTACTGAAAAAAGAAGCGGATATATGGCAGATGTTATGAAATCATTACCAAGGGCTTTTTCTATCGGTTGTCTTGATAATATCATTAGGATGATAAAAGCGGCATATAAGATTACAGATTGGTAGTTTTTGATTCCTTTAAAATAGTCTAATATTTTTTGATATTTATCTATAAGAAAAGATCCAAGTGAGCCGATTGCCAAGCCGCCCATAACCGATAGGGTATTGAAAGAAGAGTTTGCTGTCCAATATCCTTCAAACCAATAATATCTGAAAAATGATGATAATAATATTATGAAAACGAGTATCTTTATCGCATATTTTTCCGCATATTTCACAAATAAGGGCCAGACAAGATAAAATTGTTCTTCTACAGCTATTGACCATAGGACTTTTAACATCGGGGACAAATTACTATTTAAAATTATGTAGAAATTTGCTGCAAAGAAAATAAACCATGGAAGAGCGCTTAGCGGAGCGGGGGAGTGGCTAATCATAAAACCTTTCAAAGATAAAAACCAAATCAACCATTGAAAAATAAAAAAAACAAAAAGAACAACCGAAAAATATACCGGCCAGATTCTTTTGATTCTACGTATATAAAAGCTGCCGATTTTAATATTCTTCTCTTTCTTCTTTTCTCTTATTAAAAGCGTAGTAATCAGGAAACCGGATAGTACAAAAAAGAATAACACCCCCAGTTTTCCAACATCCAGATAATTTCTAAGTGCTATGTACCAATTAGCATTGAAAGATTGAGCCGGCACATCATGCTCAATGAAAACAAGCAAAAAAGCTAAAAAGCGCAATGAATCCAGGTTTTTAAAATACCCATTGTTGTTCATTTCATTGGCATTCCGGGATAATCTTTCGGGTGGGCTTTCATTTCTTTTATGATATAAGAAATTCCATCTTCAAGCTCAGTTTTCGGTTTCCAATAATTAAATATATAAGAATCCGGCTCATTTTTCTTGTTATGCTGGACTACATCTCCTTTAGAACCGGGAATTATCTTAGAGCCAGGAAAATGTTTAGAAATCATATTGGCAACATCAAGGATAGAATTCCACTTAAAATTTGTGATATGTAGTTGTTTATCTCTTGGAATATCCTTATATTTTTTTGACAGTTCTATTAAACATTCACTGCAGTCATCCGCATAAAGAAACTGCCTTTCCTCCCTCCCATCAGTCATTAAGTCTATTTTGCCGGTTGAAGCAGCTTTGATTATAAGGTCGGTAATAACATGAAATTTATTTTTATCATGCTCCAGGCCATAAACATTCCAGAATTTAACCACAAGTCCGCCAAGTACTTCAGTAAATTTCTCTGCGACGCTCTTAAGCAATCCATAACTGGAATAAGACATATTAGCCATCTGGCTTGAGGCGAAAATGAAAGGCTTATTATATTTTTTAATTACGTCAAAAGTCCTGTCAATAATTTTGGTATTATTTGACACGAAATCGTAGGTATCTTGATATGTTTTCAAGTATCTTGATCCGCCGACATCAAATGCCAAGAAGAAGATAAAATCAGCTTCTTTTACCGACTTATCTAAAAGAGGATTGTTATATATCCTCAAATCTTCCGAAGGATTATTTTCTATATCAAATTCAATGACTCTATCATTTTTATTTTCTTTTATCTTTCTTGCGAGTGCGGCGCCTATTTGCCCCGATGAACCCAATACCAAGTATTTCATGTTTTTATTATATTAAAGAATTCATATTGTAGCAGGATTTTATTAGTTTTTCCACAGTTTAATAATAACTGATCCAATATTAATTTTGATATTTTAATATTTCTCCTGTCCAGTAATCCATATATATGGCAGGCGAGTCAAACTTATGTTTATTCTCTTCATATCTTCTTTTAATGTTTTCTTCGTTGAAAGAGCTGACTTCTGACCATGAATCGATCAATAACATCGGAAGACCGATTTTCTCCCAATATTCTGTTGCCGGGCTTTTTTCCACGACCGGAATTGTGTTTAGATATATGGATTCCCATGTCCTATGGCAATCAATGCCATTTCCTTCCGGTGAAGCGTTGAACATGCAATCCGAAACCCTTGAATAATATTCTTCTTGCCCGATGCGACCAGCAACCCCGATACCGATATTACTTTTTTTCAGAAAATCAAAAGCCTGAATCCTTTTTTTGTTAGTAACAGTATCAAACCCGAAAAATATTTTCGGAGCTTTGCTTGTTTTTTCTCTATGTTTTTTTAACAATTCAACGGTGATATTTTTTTTGTCATAAAATCTCAATATAAGGCCTATCGGAATAGCAGAACATTTAGGATGTTTTATCAACAGATTTTGAGCAAACCAATGAATAATTTTATTATCAATGTATCCTGCATAATCTTCAGTAACATTTGTATCACAATTATGCGATATTAATATATATTGATTTTTTATTTTAGGATGCACTTTTCTAAAATATTCATATAAGAAATCCGTACGCACAAATATAATATCGCCCTTCATCACCGATGAATAATCAATATCTGAAGATTCGTCAAAAATATGCTGGGCTAAAGCTCTAAAACCGTCTCCAGTTATAAACGGATAACTTGTTGGTCTATTAAACTTAAACAATTTTATTATCTTTCTTCTTATCCATGTCTTTAAGACAAATAGAGAAACATAATGTATCTTAAAGCGAATATATTTTATTTTTTCTTTGATACCGGTCAGATTCATTTTTATACTTTGATTATTTCAATAAGCTCATCCCTGGTCTTTTTAAAGAAGAGCAGAATGATAGGGCCGAAGGAATATGAGATTAGTGTGGCAAATGCGGCTCCAGCTATTCCATATATCGGTATCCAAATTATATTTAATATTATATTCATCAGCATAGGAAGGAAATTCATAAAAAAGGAAATTTTTCTATAATTTTCAGCTACAAGATAATTCGTGGCTAAATTACTCAAGAAAGAGCCGATTATGGACCAGATATATATCTGAAGTATCCAAACACTGCCAATAAATGCGGAGCCATAAAGTATTTTTATGATTAATGGGGCGAATATTGAAGTCAGTAAAGATATCATAAGAGCCAAAATAAATAAAAATACAGACAACTTCTTTAATCTCTCTCTGTATATATCTACTGAACTTATTTTTGCATTTATTATTGCAGGGAATAGGGAAGACATAATTATATTTGGTAAGAAATACCAAGCTTCTACAATGGCAACTCCAGCCCCATAAATACCCACTGAATGGGCATCAAGCATATTTTTAATCAAAACCTGATCTATTCTTGAATATATCAGAGCAAAAGCGCCAGAAAAAATTATTGGCCAAGAATCTTTTAACAAAGTAATTGCTATGGATTTATCAAATTTCCATTGAAGAATTTTTCCTTCAATCTTTTTTTCATAGGCAAACCAATAAAAGATTGCGTAAAGCACAGACTCTAATAATAGGACTATAGCCAGATAAATGACACCTTTTCCACTTATAATAACCAGTATTTTTAATATGTTAAG
>CAYPMZ010000037.1:0-1517 GCA_964412245.1 uncultured Candidatus Saccharibacteria bacterium | reverse complement strand
CCTATCCTTGCTCCGAACATCCAGGCTGTATTTTTTGAATATTTTTGAACGCCAGGATGGTGGAGTTTTTCTTTAATGTAAGTCCAAAAAGTATGCCAATTATTTATGGAGTCAAAAAAAGCAATGTCAGTTTGTTGTGGCTTTATTTCCATAATAATATGTGGCAAGCCGGCTTTTTATTTATGAGCCTTAGTTTGTTTCTGTTTTTTTACCTGGCTGTCAATCCACAAGTAAGTTTTTACAAGCCCGTCTCTTAGCGGAGCAGTGGGCTTCCAGCCAAGCATTTTGTGAATCAAGTGATTGTCAGAATTTCTTCCGCGAACACCGAGAGGTCCTTTTATATGATTGAGTTTTAATTTTTTGCCGGCTATGCTCATCGCCATTTCAGCAAGCTCATTTATCGTGACCATTTCATCAGAGCCGATGTTTACTGGACCGGTAAAATCAGAATTCATAAGTCTTCGGACGCCTTCCAAACATTCATCTATATAAAGGAAAGATCGCGTCTGTTTTCCATCACCCCATATTTCTATTTCACCGCCATCTTTTGTTTCAGCAACTTTTCTGCACATTGCTGCTGGCGCTTTTTCTTTTCCGCCTTGCCAGGTTCCTTCCGGTCCGAATATGTTATGAAATCTTGCAATACGAATATTTAATCCATAATTTCTATGGAAAGATAAATACATTCTTTCGCTAAATAATTTTTCCCAGCCATATTCGCTGTCTGGTGCGGCAGGATAGGCAGAATCTTCAGCGCAGTTTGGATTATCAGGATCTTTTTGATTATAAGCCGGATATATACAAGCAGATGAAGAATAGAATATTTTTTTGATCCCGGCTTTCTGACCATAATAGGCCATATTAAGATTGATAGTTGCCGAATTATGCATGACATCCGCATCATGCTCTCCGGTAAAAATATATCCCGCTCCGCCCATATCGGCGGCAAGCTGATAGACTTCGTCAAAAGCCTGGTCAAGGATTCTCTTGCAAACTGACTGCTCTCTCAAATCAGCAACAATAAATTCATCGGCTTCAGTTTTATTGTATTCTGGTTTTTTTAAATCAACACCTCGGACCCAGAATCCTTCTTTCTTAAGTTTTTTTACAAGATGGCTTCCGATAAATCCTCCTGCTCCGCAAACAAGGGCTTTTTTAGTTTTTTTCTTCATATCAGTGGTCAATTTAATAAATATTAATAATGCTTAATTTAAGCATTATTTTAATAAATACTCAAGATAAGTTTTTTAGGATTAAATCTTATTACTTATTTCACCCCTTTCTATTTTTAACAGTGTCTGTCTCAATCTCTCTTTTATAAATGGATGCAGAGAAGAATCTTTTATAGAACACCATTTATGTTCACTGTGCTGTTTATCAAACTTCATGTCAGTGTCTTTTTTAAGAATATACCCAAAGAAAATATCTACTACGTTGTATGTCACACCTTTAAATATAGAGTTCTTATGATTGTCTTGTATAATACCTGCAAAGAAAAGGTCTTTCGGATTGATCTT
>CAYPMZ010000036.1:4511-5757 GCA_964412245.1 uncultured Candidatus Saccharibacteria bacterium | reverse complement strand
GCGCCATATCTGCTTCTCGATTTTTTTCTGCCTTCTACTCCAGTAGCATCAAGCACGCCTCTGACAATCTGGTATCTAAGACCGACGTCCTTAACTCTTCCGCCTCTAAGCAAGACTACAGAGTGTTCCTGCAAAGTATGCCCCATTCCCGGAATATATGCCGTGACTTCCATTCCATTGGAAAGTCTGACTCTGGCGATTTTTCTGATAGCAGAGTTTGGTTTCTTGGGTGTTTTTGTTGTTACTTTAACGCAAACGCCTCTCTTAAACGGGGAGTTTAGTCTTGTAGGTCTGTTTTCGAGTATATTAAAACCCCTCATCAAAGCCACCGATTTCGGCTTTCTTGCTGTAGTTTTTCTATTTTTTCTGATTAATTGGCTTATTGTAGGCATAAATGATTTTTAATGAGCGAAGCGATTATAAAAATCTTCACCCTGTGTAGTGGCTCGTTTTGCAAAACGAGCCTTCTAACGAGTTCTCAAATTTTTTGCTTAAAAAATGTGAGAACTCGGTACTACACGGGGTTAAGAAAAATATAGTCGTTTCACTCCTTATTTTACTTAACAACTCAAATCCGCCCAAAGGCGGAGAACTTGTCAGGGGCATAATATAATAAAATCAAGTATTATGCAAGCCAAAGCTAGCTAAGTCCCGTGATCAGATTAAACATATAAAATATAATAGGTGTAATAAAATTTGGTAGGAATGCCACAATAGCTATTATGAGAATTAGGCCGTATTTGTGAGCAAAAGAAGAAAATACAAATCTTCCCTTTACCGGCAAGAAAGCGACGAGGATTTTTGAGCCGTCAAGCGGAGGAATAGGTATTAAGTTAAAAACCGCCAAGCTTATATTTACAAGAACAACAAAACCAAATATTAAAATGAGCGGGCTTGAGGACATGCCGGCAGATACCAAAATCCTTATGATTATTCCAAAAAATAAAGCGACAAATATGTTTGACAGCGGTCCGGCAAAAGCAACCAGGGGTTCGGCAATTTTTCTGTTCCGTAAATTATAAGGATTATAGGGCACCGGTTTTGCCCAGCCAATCATGAATCCAGCTCCTGTTATATATAAGAAGAATGGAATAATGATTGAACCCCACATATCAATATGTGGTATTGGATTCAATGTCAACCTTCCCTCGTATTCCGCTGTTTTGTCCCCAAAAAATAAAGCCATAAAACCATGGGAGATTTCATGTATTATGACTGAAAACACAAGTATGAAAATCTGGAAAAG
>CAYPMZ010000036.1:0-4411 GCA_964412245.1 uncultured Candidatus Saccharibacteria bacterium | reverse complement strand
TGGCCCCCAACATAAGTCCATTTTATCTTTTTATTTGCAGAGACTTTTATCAACTCTTCCCACAAATCTCGATTTATCACGACTTCTTTTTTGGTATTTATCCAATTATTTTTCTGCCAGCCATAAACCCATTTGGTAATTCCGTTTATCAAGTATGATGAATCCGTATAAAAAATTATTTCTTCCGATTGATTTTTTATGTATTTAAGAGAATTTATCGCGGCCAAAAGTTCCATTCTGTTATTTGTGGTGTGCTTATCTGAACCTCCGATTTCTTTAATTGTGCCGTTCGGCAGTTTAACGATCGCGCCCCAGCCCCCGGGACCCGGATTTCCTCTTGATGATCCGTCAGAAAAGATTTTTATTTTGTCCATACTTATCTATTATAATCATTTTTGAATAATCTGCTATAATGAATCAAAATGCTTACCAAACATCAGGCAAAACTCATTAAATCTCTTCGTAATAAAAAAGACCGGGATGAGGAAGGTCTTTTTCTTGTAGAAGGGGCAAAAAGCGTAATAGAGCTTTTAAATTCAGATTTTAAGATAGACTTTCTCCTTGCAACAAAAGAATTCTTGGGGAAAAATAAAAATTTGATAAAAGATATTGATGGAGAGATTTTAAGCCAGAGCGAACTGGAAAAAGTCGGCACGCTTGAGACAAACGATTCGGCAATTGCTGTGGTAAAACAAAAAAACAATGTTGATTTTAATGTAAAAAATGAAATTTTAATCGCTTTGGACGAAGTGAAAGACCCGGGGAACTTGGGAACAATAATCCGCATTGCGGACTGGTATGGAATAAATAAAATAGTCTTGTCAAAAAATTCTGTTGATTTTTACAATCCAAAAGTCATTTCCGGATCTATGGGGTCGTTTACAAGAGTAAGCGTTTTTTATACCGATTTGAAAGATTTTCTGTCTAAACAGAAACTGCCGGTCTTCGGCGCATATTTAAATGGAAAGGATGTTCACAAAACTGTTTTCCCAGATGCCGGCACTTTACTTATGGGAAATGAATCCAAAGGCATAAGCAAAGAACTGGAAAAATTTGTGACGGAAAAAATAAATATTCCATCATACGGCAAAGCCGAGTCTTTAAACGTCGCTATTGCAACGGCTGTGATATTGGATAATTGGAAAAAGTAATATTAGACTTCTGTAAACAAATAGTTTTTAGAATAACGGATTTTTGGATTTGGTGGCACATCGTCAGAAGATCTATATCCCACAGCCATAAGAGCTTGCGGGTAAAGATTTTCCGGCATTTTTAATATTTTCTTAAACTCATCGGGGTTAAAACCCTCCATCGGACAAGCATCAATATTAATCTCGGCGCAAGCGGCAAGTCCAAAACCCAAAGCTATATAAGATTGTTTTGCAGACCAGGCTTTTCTTTCTGCTTCGCTCATTCCGGACAAAGATGTTTTGGTTCCTTCCCAGCCATCCCATTTTGCTTTTTCATTATTACTTTCTTTTAAAAGTTTCACATATCCATCAACTACTTTGTCCAGATCGATTCTTGCTGAAAAGACCAAGAGAAACGATGCGTTTGTTATTTGGGGCTGGCTATAACCGGCTTTTTTCAATTCCTCGCGAATATTTTTATTTTCAACTATATGAACATGAAAGGGCTGGAATCCGTATGAGCTTGGCGCCATTCTTATTGCTTCAAGAATTTGATTCTTGTCTTTCTCAGAAACTTTTTTAGATATATCAAACTTTTTAGTGGCATATCGCCAATTGAGATTCTTTAGAAATGACATTTAGTTTCCGTTTGATAAGATTTCATTTACAAACTTCTTGCTATAAATCCAGAAGATTCCAGTTCCTTTAGTTAGATTTTGAGGTGTAAGGATGTCTTTGGCATTGGATTCTTGGAATTTGATAAGAGCTTGTTTTGTTTTTAAGCCAAAGTAAGTTGTTTCTTTGCCTTTTGAACCATTTCCTGTTTTAGCAAGAGGAAAATCGTGAGTATTTAGGAAGATTTGAAGTTGTTTGACTTCATCTCCGATTGAGCCGAGTCTTAATATCTTCGTAAATGAGAATTGATAAACAGGAGATGTTGTTTTGTTGGTGGTTGTGGGTGTTGAGATTGTTAAAGTTGTTGTAGATGTTGGAATGTTTTGCGTTGTCGTTGATTCAGATGAAGATGTAAAAGCCGTAATACTTCTGTGGTGGGTTGGAGTTGTTTGATTATTGAGAGTTTTAGCGCCAGTAGTTTGTTCAGGTCTCATCGGATCACCGGCAGCATTATATATAGAAGTCCCATTCAATGGTTTTACTGCGATAGTTTCAAAGCCGTTTGGCGTACCAGTAATTGATAAATTTATCCTTATAGTCGTTTCGCTTCCATCAAGTACTCCCCCTGTTGTTTTTGTAATTGAAGAAATAGTTGCTCCAGTTGCACTACCACCATTTTGATTAAAGACTAAAGTAAATTTACCAGAAGTTAAAACTGTTGTTGAACTGGTGTCCCCCCAGACAGGTTCACTGACTGTTATATCTATATATGAATTGTCTGATGCAAGAGATGCGGAATCAATGGTAGGACAATCTGCACCATAGGTAATAGTTCCCAAAACAATGCTATTGTTTGTAGCTGAACAATCAAAGAAGGCATTTCCGTCAATCTCATGATTGTTCACGCTTAAATCATAAAAACTACTAGTAGTACCGAAAATATAATTACCATTGAAACTCGTATCATGAAATATAGCATCACCATAAAGATAACCACTGTTATAGGTTGAATCATAGAAAGTTGCTAGACCGTAAACATAGTTACCATATCCGCCACCGTTTTTACTTGTGTCATAAAAAGTAGCATTGTCACGAATATAACTCTGGACACCGCTGTTATCATAGAAAGTTACATCGCCATTAATTCCCGACAAAGTAACAACGAAACTTCCTCCGCCAGTTGATGAGGCTGCAACATATGTATGAGAGAGTGTTACAGGAACTGATGGCGTTCCTGTTGATGCTACTGCGGCACCAAGATAAACTATATCGCCATTACCGGGAATTGTTATTGCTGGAATTGAGAACGAAGCATTGAGCCACCAGTTTCCTAAAGTGTCCCATAAAGAATCAACTGCATTATTAAAATATAGAGTCAATTCATTAATCAGAACAGAAACGGTGCTACTACCTTGATTGGCTACGGCCAAATCAGGAATGGAATCTTTATTAAAGTCTCCTGCGGTAATTCCAGTCGGATACAGGCCTGTAGGATAATTTACAGCTCCGTTAAATGTTCCTGTAGCGGTTGATGAGCCGAGAAGAATGGAGATATTAGCGCTGCCTTGATTAGTAACAGCAAGATCAAGAATGGAATCTCCATTAAAATCTTCCGTAGTTATTCCTGTTGGTGAAGAACCCACAGAATACGTAGTAGATGCATCAAATATACCAGGAGTAGTGGATGAACCGAAAAAAACAGAGATTTTCCCAGTACCAGAATTGGCTACGGCTAAATCAAAAAAGGAATCTTGATTGAAATCTGCTGTGATTATTCCTATCGGGCCAGAATCGGTCGAATAATTTACAGCTCCGTTAAATGTTCCTGTAGCGGTTGATGAGCCGAGAAGAATGGAGATATTGCTACCAGTAACATTAGCTGTAGCCAAATCAAGTAGACCATCTCCGTTGAAGTCCCCGTTAGTGATTCCAAATGGAGCAAGACCTACTGTATATGGTACAGATGTCTCAAGCGTACCGGTAGCAGTTGAGGAACTAAGAAGTACTGATATACTGGTACCATTACCGACAGTTACAGCGATATCAGGAAGAGAATCTTCGTTAAAATCGCCCGTAGTGATTCCAATTAATTGACCGCCCACGGGATTATTTACAACTGCATCAAATGTGCCTAGAGAAGTTGAGGATCCAAAAAGAATAGAAACATCATTGTCAAGAACGTTAGCTGTAGCTAAGTCTAAAATACCATCATCATTAAAATCGGCCGTAACAATTCCTTGTGGCCCGTCATCTACTGGATAATTTACAGCTCCATTAAATGTTCCTGTAGCGGTTGATGAGCCGAGAAAAACAGAAACATTACTGTCGGAATAATTAGTTTCAGCTAAATCAAGAACGTTGTCTCCGTTGAAATCCGCAGAAACGATAAGTCGCGGGTCGGTACCTCCTGGATAATTTACCGCCGAAGAAAATGGGAAAGCGTCGGATATATTTGCAATTCCAAAAGATAATAGAATTGCTAATAAAAGAAAGATGGGCAGTTTCTTAAAGTTCATACCCTGTAAGTTTATCATGTTAAAACTTAAATAAACAATTGGGGTCACGAGTTTTCTGTTCGCCGTCGCTCACAGACGACCAAGTTTCCGGGAAACTCTAATTTAATAAATGGGAGACATATGGGATTTGCACCCATGATAACTCCTCCA
>CAYPMZ010000035.1:0-5880 GCA_964412245.1 uncultured Candidatus Saccharibacteria bacterium | reverse complement strand
GTTGAAAGTCCGTTGTTGTGCTGAATAAAAATCCATTTGCCATAAGAAGCACCCGGACAAACAGTATCTGTATTTCCAGTTCCTAAGACAGTTCCGCTTAATGCGGCTTTAACGACAGTTCCGATTGGAGCGCCGAAATCCACGCCATTATGACCCTGCCCGTTGTAAGCATTCGTCGTTTTTGAAAAGTCCGTGACGCCGAATCTTTGAGTAATTCTTATTACATCAAGCGGCCAGGAAAGTATGCCTTTGCCGGAAGATGGATAGCTGTTTGGATTTATTGCGTATTTTAATTGCGATTCAAATCCTATCAATTCTGTGTCAAATGCCGCAGAGAGAGCTTTCTTTTGAGCCAATATCTTTTCATAATTGCTTTGCTTGTCTTTAGTATCTGATAGGAGCTTTGTCTTTTCTGCTTTAGTTATATTAAGAACCGTCTTTTGATCTAATAAGTTGGATTTGAGAGCCAAAAGATCTTTTTTCTTTTGTTCAGTCTGCTTTTTGTTATCTTCAAGCGCTTGTTTGGTATTTTTTGTTTCAACAATCTTTTCTTTTATCTGATTCTGAATCTGATATATGCTTTCTATTTCATTCCAAAATTCAGAAAGATCCCTGTGCGCCAATAAATTTTCTATCAGAGTGGACTTGTCAGTATTATTTATTTCAACGACAAGATTGGCTATGACTTTGCTGTTTTCATCTATTATCCCGATGTTTTTTGTTATTTCCAGAGAAAGGCTCTTTATTTCAAGATTTGTCTTGTCTATATTATTTTGAGTAAGCTTGATGCTCAGGGCATTTTTATTTATTGTCGCATCAAGAGATTTGAGCGTATTTTGAAGAGATGTGGTTTGTTGCCCGATATCCTTGAGCTGACTTTCGTATGCGGCAATTTCTTTCTCAAGTTCCACCTTATTGTCCACTGTCTGCTGAATTTTTGCCTTTAAATCATCTATAGACTGGGCAAAAGCAGTACTTGATGCCAATAGGAATACTGAAAATATTAAAAAGTATTTAAGTTTAAACTTATTGAATAACATCTCATTTTTTTAAAATATTTATCGCCAAATTTATCCTTCTGATTGATACTTCCATGCCAAGCGCATGAATGAGAGTAAACGGGTCAGGAGACTTTTCTTTGCCGGATAGGGCGTAGCGCAGGGGCCAAAGGACATTACCCCTTCCCTTCTCCTCTGCAATCTTCCATATTTCTCCTTTGATTCTTTCTAGTTTAAAATCTTGATCTTCAATTTTTTCAATAATTTTCAAAACAGATAATAAATTATCTGCAGCTTCTGTTTCACTTTTAGCATTTTTCCAAATTAAACCGGTTTTAGAAACTTTTGGATCGTTAAAAAAGTAATCCAAATCTCCAACCTTGAGCATTTCATCAATATCTGACCAGACGCTTATTCTGTCGGTAATTATCGGCTCTATTTTTCTAATAATCTCTTCGTCTTGGAATTTTTTAGGCAGTCTGTTTTTTATTTCTTCAATAATTTTTTTGGCAGGCAATTTTTTAATATATTCTTTATTTATCCAAAGAAGTTTTTGTATATTAAAAATTGCTCCGGCTTTTTGGACTTTCATTATGTCAAACTGTTTTATAAGCTCGTCCATAGACATTATTTCAGTATCATCACCGGGATTCCAACCGATAAAAGCTAAGAAATTTACCATGGCTTCCGGCAAGAAACCCTGTTGCCTATAATACTTAACTGACACCTTTTCACCCTCTTTCCTCTTAGAAAGCTTGCTCCTGTCAGTGTTTAAAATGAATGGCATATGGGCATATATCGGCCGTGGAGCCCCGATTGCCTCCTGAATAAGGATTTGTCTTGGGGTGTTATAAATCCCGTCCTCGCCCCTTATAATGTGAGTTATGGAGGTCTCAAAATCATCCACAACAACGGCAAAATGGTATATCGGTTCACTGATACTTTTGGCAATTATAAAGTCGCCAAGCTCGGTGGTATCAACTGTAATTTCTCCTCTTATCATGTCATTGAAAGTGATTTTCTTGCCGGGATTTTTTAAACGTATGACTTCTGCTCTTTGGCCCTCTTCTTTTATTTCTTCTTTTGAAATATATGCTTTTCCTTCAGATATGATTTTTTCCAAATACTTTTTATAAACATCGCCTTTTTCTGATTGTTTGTAAGGGTTGTCATAATTTATATCTATGCCTAGCCATTTTAAGCTTTCTATAATATCCTCGGCGTATTCATCTTTGTATCTTTCTCTGTCAGTATCCTCAAGGCGAAAAAGGAGCTTGCCCTTGTTCTGTTTGACAAAAAAATAATTAAAAAGAGCTGTTCTTGCATTGCCTATATGTAACCAGCCGGTAGGGCTTGGCGGTATTCTTGCGATTATACTTTTATTGTTACTTTTCATGCTGTAAACTTAGATCAATAATTTCTTTTGCTATGACACGGGCTGCGTCTTCTTTTATAAAACTTTTTGCCCCATCTTTCATTTTATTGGAAATATTCTTATCTCCCAATATTCTATTTATTTCAAGCAAAAGTATATTCGGCGAAAGATTGCCCTCCTCAATCACCGTGGCGCCTCCGAATCTGGCATAATAGTAGGCATTCTGCCTTTGATGATCGCCGTTAGAATCTGTGATTGGAATCATTATGCTTGGAATGCCCCAATTTGCTATTTCAAAGATTGTTGAACCGGCGCGGGAAATGATAAGATCCGCAGAGCCGGCAGACATGCTCATATTCAGATTATCCAGATAATCAAACGGCTTATATCTTTTCTTAAAATTATTATCTTTTAAAATTACGGATACTGCTGTGAGCAATTCGTCTATATTATTTTTTCCGGCTTGATGTACGACGTAATAATTTTCTACAAGCTGGGGCAATATGCTCAATATCTGCTCGTTTATAAGGCGGGCGCCCAAAGATCCGCCAAGTATGAGTATTACCGGGATATTTTCAGTAAGACCCAAAAACTGCTTGGAACTTGCGATTGATGGGAGGGTTTTAATGCTAGCTCGTATTGGATTGCCTGTAACTGCGGTTTTTGACGAATCAAAAAATTTAGCCGCATCCGGATAAGACAGAGCTATTCTTTTTGCAAATTTTCCAGCCCAGAGGTTTGTCCTGCCAGGCACGCTGTCAGACTCGTGTATAAAGACAGGAATCCTGAAGATTTTTGCCGCTACAAGCACTGGGAAGCTTGCATAAGCTCCTTTGCTGAAAATCACATCCGGATATATGTTGAATACTTTGATCATTGCGGACAGTATTCCAAGCGCTGTTTTAAAAGAATCAAAAACGTTCAATATGGAAAAGTATCTCCTTGCCTTGCCGGCGCTTATTTTTACGAACTCAATATTATTTTCAAGCAGACTTTGAGTGTCATGCGGAGCATCAGACATATAATAAAGCTGCGCTGGGAGCAATTTCTCTTCCTTTACAATTTTATTTATTTCTTCGGCTACCGCTATAAGAGGATAAAAATGCCCTCCCGATCCGCCGCCTGTTAAAAGTATTTTCATCCCGTTAGAGACAGGTCGCGGTCGTGTTTATATCCGCAAAATCTGTTTTTATGTTTATAATTTTCGACATATATATTTATTCTATTTTACCACAAACAACCGCGGTCTCTAACGGGATGAATCCCGTTAGAAGTAGGAAATATTATTTCCGTTAGTTCTAATGGGATCATCGTCATTATATCCTTATGAACCTGGAAACATTCAAGACTATTCCCATTTGGGCAAGCATAGCAAGCATTGATGTTCCGCCTTGGCTAAAGAAAGCTAAAGGGACTCCGGAAAAAGGTATTATGCCCAGTGTTGAAGCGATATTTACAAAGGATTGGAGCGCTATAAGTATAACAATTCCCATTACCAAAAGTCCACCAAAAATGTCGGGGGATTTTACGGCTATTCTAAAACCCCTGAATATAAAAAAAATAAATAATCCTATAATAATAATGCTGCCCACAAAGCCGATCTCTTCGCCAAGCACTGCAAATATGGAATCGCTTATTGATTCCGGCAAGAATTTATATTTTTGAACGCTTTGTCCAAAACCTCTTCCGGAAAATTGTCCCGAACCTATAGCTATCAAGGATTGCTGAAGTTGATAACCTGAAGTCAGGGAATTATTTTGAGGATTAATATATGTTTCAATCCTAGACATTATATAAGGTCGGCTTATAGCTAGTATTAGAAGACACACTACGCCCACAAACCCGAGCGCAAGGACATGCCTAAACCTGCCGCCGGCAATCAAAAACATTGCTATTCCTGTGGCGCATATTATAAAAAATGAATCCGTATCGGGCTGTTTGAGCAAAAGAACGCCAATAATCGCAAGCATTGTGGAAAGCGGAATAAGGCCATATTTTATATTTATTACTTTTTCCTTCACTGATGAAAGCCAAGCCGCCCAGTACATTACAAAACCGATATTTAAAAAAGCGACCGGCTGAAAAGACAGGCCAAAAATCACAATCCATCTTTTTGCTCCGTTTAATTCCACTCCGACATGCGGTATAAAAATAGCGGCGCAAACCAATAATGATAATATAAAAATAGTAAAAGAATATTTTTTAAAAAACTTGTAATTTATCTTTGAAAAAATAAAACAGGTGACAAGGCCCAGTATTATCCCGAAAAATCCTTGCTTAAAGGCTATGGAGCTGAACTGGGCGCTGTCTTTCGCAAATATTCCCATTGAAGCGGATAAAAAAACCGCAAAACCAATGGCTAAAAGAGATATTATTAAGGAAAGAAAAATTTTATCTACTCCGTCACGACTCTTGGTCATTTTCAATATTTTATAGTTTGATAAGGGCGAAAATTACTCCGAAAACCGCGCATACCAAGCTGACAACCCAATATCTCATTGTGACTTTGGAAGCCGGCCAGCCAATCGCTTCAAAATGGTGATGTATGGGAGCTATCAGAAAAACCTTTTTACCATTTCTGAATTTTTTTGATATGACTTGAACTATCACCGAAACAGTCGTGACAATCAGAGGTAAAGCGATTATCGGCAAAACTACAACTCCCCTGCCATCGCCAAGCGCGTCTGTCATAAATGCGACTACGGCAATAGTAATCGTAAGGGCCATGCTTCCCGTCTCCGACATATAAAATCTTGCCGGTGGAATATTAAACCAAAGGAAAGCAAGGATTGCGCCAATTACGACGGTGCAGAAAGCGGCCAGATTTATTTGATTCTGGAAAAAAGCTATTAGGGCATAAGCGCCGAATATGGAAGCAAAAACTCCGCCAGCAAGTCCGTCTATTCCATCTATTATGCCGCCTGAATAAATTAGCAGAGTTATCAGTATAAAAATAGGTATGAAAAACCAGCCAAGGTTTAATTTCATTGCGATGAATGGCAGATTTATGGTATTCACATCCAATTTGAAATAAAACCAGAGAGAAACAAAAAAAGAAATGATGCTGACAAGAAAAAGTCTTTTTTTAAGCGAGAGTCCGCCGGCATAATTCCCGCCATTTCCTTTGATTTCCAAGACATCATCTATCAGTCCGACAAGGGCGCCAAAAATAAGAACAAAAAGCGGTATCCATGTCTGATCTCTGCTTAAAAAATCAAGCTTTGAAAAAGTTCCGTCAAAAACTCTGGCAAAAATCCAAAAAGCCAAAGTTGTTATAAAAACCGAAGCCCAAATGACCACACCGCCCATCCTCGGCGTGCTGACTTCTCTTTCCGCATGCAAACTATTAAAAATCGGGGTGCCTCCCCCATCTATAGCTACTGTTTTAACCTTCTTTTTCCACATCTTGTATTTGTAGAGATACTTCGTCAGTACCGGCGTAATAAGCATCCCGACGATAAAGGCGACAATTGAAGGCAGGATTACTTTGATTAGATTTATTTCCAT
>CAYPMZ010000034.1:0-5981 GCA_964412245.1 uncultured Candidatus Saccharibacteria bacterium | reverse complement strand
TGCACAAAGGTAAGGAATTTTGCCGTTGCACCCTCGCCTTTCAACGAGATTATCCGTCACCTTATTAAGATGACGGACCCTAGCCTTTCGGCATCGGCGTCACTGTTCGCACCTCTAAGATTGCTCTTGGCGGGCGTTACCCGCTACCATTCTCCAGGCACCAAAGGTGACTGGTTGTGTTCGGACTTTCCTCCAGGCACCATAAAATGGTGCCTGGCAGCCATCCAATACAAAGGTAAAACAATTATACAATAATAGGGCAAATTAAGCAAATCAAAAGGCGGCTCGCTTTGCGAGCCGCCTTTTGATTTGTATTACCTCACCTGCTAATCGTCCCTACAATAAGATTGATTATCCCCACTGCGGAAACCATTATAAACAAACCTATTATTCCCCATAGCATACTATTATAGCCTTCTTGCCTTTTTTCCGCATTATCAGCATTTTGAATAAAAACATATACACCATAAAGAAAATACATAATGGCAAGAGCAAAAAGCAGATACTCTATAGGTTGAGCTATATTAGTGATTATTTTATTAAACAGAGAATCAAACATATTTATCCAATAGGCATTGAGCTAAGAGATCAGATTTATTGAATTACTGGAATAGGATTTCCAATATTTCCCTGCACTCCTGAAGTGCCAAATGTTGATTGCAATATTGCTACAAGACCCCAGACGGAAACCATAATAAAGATTCCTACTATACCCATGATAATTTGGCCCTTTGCTTTACCTTTTGATTCTTCATCAGCGGCGATTGTATATTTAAATACTTGCCAGATAAAGTAGATAACGGCGAGAGCAATTAATACCGGGAACAAGATGCCCAATATTGAACTGAAAAACTTGATCAATCCGACAATCCCCTGGTTTGGAGCATATCCTTGGGCAAAAGCCAAAACAGGGAAAATGCTGGCCAAAACAGATGCTAATATTTTTCTCATGATAAATAAATTATTCTAATAAAAACCTAATAAATTGATGCGACCTAAATTACTTGCTTTAATTATAAACCTATGTGGCTAATAATCAAGCAGGGTTGTCTACAAGCTAATTGGTAAGTGAAGGCACATTAATAGAAGCATTATTGAGATTAAAAGTGTTGGAAAGAATACTTACAAGACCCCAAATAGAGACCATGACAAATAGTCCGACAATGCCCCAGATGATAAACTCTCTTCCGGCTTGCTTATCATCACCTTCCGATCTTATAAACTTGAAAACACCCCACAAAAAGACAATAATTGAAGCGGCAATAATGAGATAAACGAGAGGTGAAAGTATGCAACCTATGAAAAGATTTACTATCAATTCCCTAAAATTTCTCGCCTGGCCCGGCTGGCAACTTAATGAACCGCTACCGCCTAAACCTATATCCGGCAGTTTATATGGAGTGTTGAGAGAAGAATTGACCCCGCTATTGCCTTGTCCTGTAAAACCATTAGTGTTAAATCCTGATGGACCTACAAACCCCGGGCTGGGAGTTCCGCTGTCAGAAGGTTGAGAGAAGTAATTCATCAGAGCCGGAATAAGCCCGCTATAGGTAGTGCCTGATGGGCTAGTATAGCTGTAATTTGGATCAAAAGAAGCGGCATAAGAAACATTGATAGCAAATACAGAAACAAATAAAGATGCGGCAAAAACAGCAATTATTTTTTTATTCAAATTTTTCATTTTTTCTTTTATCATGTCTTTATTATCTTAAACTATTTATCGTGCCGACTATAATACTTGCTATGATTTGAGCTCCTAAAAGAATGGCAACACCGATAACTGTATTAATAAAAGCTTCTCTTGCAGTTTTAAGCTCTCCTGGATTTCCCCTAGCTTTAACAAATAAATAACCTACGTATATAAATGCAAAAATAGCTATCACTCCTCCTATTCTTACCACATAACCTAATATAATAGCGACAAAGTTAGGAATGCTGTTCAAGCCCTTTAATGGATTTTCTATTGTCTGGGCAAAAGAAATTGAAGGAATAAAAATCATAAAAATAATAGCAAGAAGATTTGATGCGATGTTTTTATAATGTTTCATCATATATTTAAATTAAATAAATAATTATTGATTGCCCAAGAAACGCAAAGCGTTAGTGTTTGGATTTACTAAGGTAGCTATAATCGTATGAATAACAAGCCAAGCTCCTAATATTATAATCATACCCTGAACAGTCTTCCAAAACATCTTTTTTGCATCTTCTCTCTTGGAAGTATTCTCCGGATTAAAGAGCATTTTGGCTCCGGCTATTGCAAAAGTTATAGCTGCCACAGAGACAGAAATACCGAGGAACCAATTCACAATATTGTTTATAAGCCCGGTAAAAGCTGCAAAATCACATTTTACAGTTACACCATCGCAAGGAATTAAACCTGCCGCGAAAGTCATCGCTGGCAATAAAACAATTAAAAGCGAGATGATTTTAATATAGTTCCTTTTGATCATTTACCCGAGAAAATTTTTACTAATGAAAATGTTATTGACTAAATAACAACTTTTATTTAAATCTAAACTTAACTTATATTTAACCAATATATTATAACAGTTCATTTTCAATAACGTTAGTAAAAACTTTAACGGGTTATAACAAATTATCCAGCTCGGAACTCGCTTTTTGCACAGAGCCGTCAACATTCATCCTGCCGGAACTTATGTCCTCAACCATGCTCTGGAAAATCTTATCAGTCTTTTTTGTGTCCGGATCAATCCATCCCCTTGAAATAAGAGCGGAATTGTAAAATATGACTTTTGCAGGATCGCTAGAACCAGCAGCTATCAGGTCTCTTCTTGCCGGCGCCACATTTGCAAATTGCAGAAGTTCGGAAACAGAATCGGGGCCTATCAAGGTAGAAATCAAATTATATGCCGCAGCTATATTTGGCGAACTTTTTAGAAAAGCAAACCCGTAGATATTTCCAAAAGTTACTTTGGTTTTCGCATCAACAATTTGAGGGATTAAGGCCACATCAAAATTCAAATTTGGATTCTTATCCTTTAAATCCTGCGCTTCCGAGGCAAAACCAAAGTATGTAGCGAGATCGCCGCTCAAGAAAAATTGTTTTGAGCTCGGCAAAGATCTGTTCCAAGAATAAACGGATTTTTTCGGATTGGAATAGCTTGTGAAGAAATCCAGAGCTGACACAGCCGGTATTGTTATATCCGCAGGCGATTTTGTGTATAAATAAGACTGAAACCTGATACCGTCCGGAGTTGCCACTATCGGGCTTCCCCCTTGCATTATAAGGGCGCTTAAAATCGCTTTGGCATTATTTACATTTACATATTCTCCGAAAGAAACAGCGCTTTTTGTTATATTTGCATTGCTGTCGCTTTTAGAAATATTTCCGGCTAAAAGAGGAAGTTCAGCCCAGCTCTTTGGAGG
This sequence comes from uncultured Candidatus Saccharibacteria bacterium, assembly GCA_964412245.1. GTDB lineage: Bacteria > Patescibacteriota > Minisyncoccia > Phycocordibacterales > GWA1-40-21 > Bog-1340. The sequence continues at coordinate 2,591 of CAYPMZ010000034.1, read as the reverse complement.
ATTTGCGATTCCCGCTCCGGAAAGAATATCTCTGTTGTAATACATGACAAGCGGATCTATGAAAAATGGCAGAGCGAAGATTCCGTTTGGCTGTATATACATATCCGATTCCTGAACAAAAGTGTCATCATATGTCCTCGTCGGTATATTGGTGATCATATAAACTTTATCCAAATATTTTTTCATAAATTCCTGGGAAACAAGTATTGAATCCGGAGCATGGCCTGAAGCGATCGCTTCCAAGATATCGTTATCTATCGTATTTGGGTCTTTCTCCGTGTATTTCAACTTCAAATCTATATTTTTATCTTGTTTGAATTTTTCAATATAATTGTTGAATACGGAAGAATCCATCGTTCCCCAAATAGAAATTTCCACATTATTATTCGCCGTATTGCTTGATTTATATGTGGCAAAAACCACTATTCCCAAAAGGATAAAGAAACCGAATACGGAAGTCAGGATTATTTTAAATCTATTTTTGTTGGGATTCATAAACTATCTAATTATATATTATTTTCCTAAAAATTATTCCGTAATGCTCGGTGCTGGCGCTTATTTCTCTTTCTTTTGTAAAACCATGCTTGGTGAAGAGTCTTATCGCATCCTCTTTCCCAAAGACATCTGCCTGCTGAGGGCCCATGCCTCCAAAAGAGCTTGACCAGTCCACTACAAGTGCGCGAGCGCCTTTTTTTAATATTCTTTTTATTTCAAGACATGCGTTATCTTTCTGTTCAAGCTGGAAAAAAACATTGGAAGCGATTACCGCATCCATTGAATTTTCTCTCAATCTTGTCCCTCCAAGATGCTCAAGGTCGGCCCAGACTATTTCAATATTCATCAAATGCCTGACATTTCTGGCTTCATTTTTCAGTTTCTGAAGCAAATCTTTCTGAACATCAATAGCATAAACCTTGCCATTTTCTCCCACTGCTTCTGCCGCGGCAAAAGAATAGAAGCCGGGGCCCGAGCCGAAATCTGCAACGTAATTCCCTTTTCCCAGACTAAATTGTTCTACATTTTTTTCTGGATCTGAAAACATAAAATCATTGAAATAATTATAACATTGTTACTTCAATAAACAAAAAGCCCCGCGTATCCTCGCGGGGCAAAAACAAAACCACCCTTGTGAGGTGGTCTCCCGAGAAAAAGTCTTTCAACTACTCCGCGAGATAATGATATTGACTAACGAAAGAACTAATGAAGCCGGTAGCCTGCCCGAGAATCTTTCGAATCCGGGCCAGGCCAGGGAACTTGTGCCGAGGATTTCCCCACCCCACGTTTTTTTGTTTGGATGTTCAGCTTTTGAACAAACAATCAGGAGACTCTCGACGGTACCACCCGCAGAGAATCCAGCGCAGACCGCGGATCTTGTTAGGAGCTACTTCTCCCTGAAGACGCGATGGTCTCTGTACCTGACCTTACTGGCAACCTGCCGGTCATCAGTAAGGGCTTTGTCTAACACTAGCATAGCAGATTAAAAAAAATTGTCAAGTGATGTTGCATTTTCTTTCTCGTACTATAAAAATAGCCTTATTTCAAGCCATATTTTTAGCTATCTGGGATTTTAACTTTATAACTTTATAAACTTTTCAACTATATAAGTGTCGCCGAAGCAATAGAATCTCCCTCTCTTAATTTCATTATTCTTACTCCTTGAGTCTGCCTTCCGTGGCTTGGGATTTCCTTTATGCCGGTTCTTATGACTTGGCTCTTTTTTGAAATTGTAGCGATTTCCTCTTGTTCTTCGGTCACAACTTTTGAAGCGATTAGCTCGCCAGTTTTTGCCACAACCTTCATAGTCTTAATTCCCGAACCGCCTCTGCCCTGAATTTTATATTCATCAAGCGGTGTTTTCTTGCCGTAGCCGTTTGCCGATATTACCAAAAGCTCCGGATTCTTCATTTCTTTTTTAATAATATCTGTGCCGACTATAGAATCTCCTTTCTTTAATTTCATTCCTCGCACTCCTCCGGCGTTTCTTCCCATCACTCTAATATCTTTTCCTTTAAATCTTATCGCCTGACCTTTAGCTGAAGTTAAAATCACTTCGTCTTGGTCCGTGAGGAAAAGCGCAGAGCGAAGTTCATCGCCTTTATCAAGAGTAATCGCTATAAGTCCGGATCTCCGAACATCTTTGAAAGAATCAGCGTCCACTCTCTTTGTTGTGCCGTTTTTTGTGACGAGGATCAAAGAAAGCTTGAGATTTTTCAGCTCTTTAGGCATAGCAAGGACAGAGGTGACTTTTTCTTCATTTGAAATCGCCAAGAAATTCACAATGGCTTTGCCTTTTGTGGCGCGCTTGCCCTCCGGCAATTCATACATCTTCAGCTGATAGGCTTTTCCTTTGTCGGTGAAAAACAAAATATCGTTGTGTGTTGTAGCTGTGAGGAAATGAGTTATAAAATCTTCGTCTTTTGTATCAAGATCCACTACGCCGACTCCGCCCCTCTTTTGTTTTCTGTATTCGTCAGGATTTGTTCTTTTTACGTATCCGCCGGCAGTCAGCACAAGCATGCTTGGCTCATCTGCAATTAAATCTTCATCAGAAAGATTCTTGACTCCGCCTTTTATAACTTTTGTTTTTCTTT
>CAYPMZ010000033.1:0-6082 GCA_964412245.1 uncultured Candidatus Saccharibacteria bacterium | reverse complement strand
CGACGATAAAGGCGACAATTGAAGGCAGGATTACTTTGATTAGATTTATTTCCATGATTAAAGTTGATTATATCTTAAAATTAAATTTTTTGCATTTCCTAATTATCCATATTTGAAATACGCCATGGCATATTTAGTAAATATAAAATAAAACTCCCCGGCACATTAAGGTGCCGGAGAGAAATGAAAAGATTTGCGAAGGCCGGCAAACCACCAGTTGTCGTTCCAGTCATCCTCATTGCGGTTGACGTTCACGTTGCGCTCGTCGTCGTTCCAGCGGTTGAAAGCGGTCTTTCGTGCAAAATATCATCTATATCACCACCCTTAGAATAACTCTCGGGGTTGAATCTTATTTGGCATCATAATGCTCCAATATTTTGCACCAAGTATATTTCATTTTTTGAAAGTGCTGCACACACCACTCTATCTGAAACCTTGATCGCAGATATTCTCGATGTATGGATACTGGATTCGGCAGCCAGAAACCTTGATCGCCGGCATATTCGCCTACTACCAATATTATTCTAACACAAATCAAAACGGCTCGCCCATCTTCCCACTTATGTGAGTTGAATGAGCGAGCCGTTATTGCAAACGAACTAAGGTCAAAGGATCCAAGAACCAGATCCAAGTGACCAAAGTCCAAAGTACTACTTGCGAAGGCCGGCAAACCACCAGCCGCCGCTCCAGACAACCTCATGGCGGTCGACGCTCACGTCGCGCTCGCCGCCGCCCCAGCGGACGAAAGCGGCCAAGCACCACTTTCCGTTAGCATCCTGCCAGTGAGTGCCGTTCGGATGCGAATCCGCGAAAGCCGGGTCGGCTTCGTTGACCGCTCCCAGCGAATACGGGTCGGCGGGCTTGAGGCCACGCGATTCGTACTCTTTTGAGAGATCAGTGTCGCTGATGTAGCGACCGAGCTTGAAGAAGATCACTTCGGCTTTGTCACCTTCGCCTTTCGGCATGATCTTCACGACACCATCGTCCACGTACTGATTCCGCCCTGTCGCAACGAGCATCTCTTTGGGAGTGCGATTGCGGTTGACGGAAACGAGGCGAACGATCTGGTTGCTGAAGACCTCAACGCGCCTGCGAAAAACCGCAAGCAACTCCGAAGCGAAACCGTCTGCGCCGAGAGCTTGTTGGACAGCTTCCGATCCGAATTCGGACCGGTGCTTTTCCAGGGCTGTTCTGTAAACGCCGACTGCCTTGTCGATCTGTCCGTTGGTCATTTCTTTCTTGGATGGGGTCACGGCTTTCGCCATGGCGTCATCCTCCTTTTTGGTTTGCTGTTCCCGGATTTGAGACTTGGGGCATAACCCTGATTGGCTTTGCCACAGCGGAAAACTTTCAATCTTTGAAAGTTTTCCGCTGTGGCAAATTGCAAGTAATATTTAAAAGAACTTTATGTTTCTCGGTCATATTAACATAATTTAAAAACTCTGTCAAACCAACCTCATTCGTTCGAATGGTACCATACAAAATCACTCAAAATTTGATAATTTTTCCAGAGTTATATTCACGAGCTTCTCTACATCTGTAAATCTGCCTTCTTCCGTGGAACCAAGGACGACTATCACTACCGGGTGTAAAAAACCGGCGTCAAAAATGACAGCCAGATTGCCGCCGGCAAGATCCGTGAATCCAGTTTTTGATGCCAAGATCCCCGGAATATTATTTATTGCAATGTCCGTATTTGATGCATGATGAATTATGTTGCTTTCTGAAATAAAATTTTTGGATTGATTTTTTGTTTCAGATATCAGCATTGGATTGTTTTTCAATATGTAAGAAAATAAGACTGCGATATCGTACGAAGAGCTGTATGAACCCGCCACAAAGGCATCCACGTCAGTCCCGATGCTGTTTATGAAAAATGTGTCCAAAAGGCCAATTTCTTTGACTTTTTTATTCATCAAATCAACAATATTATTATTTTTCTCATATGAATTTACTGCCGATTCTAAAGCATGCATGCCGTCATTTGAAGAAGTAATCAGGCTGAAATCAAGGAGGTCTTTTAATTTCCATTCTTCCCCGACTACCAGTCCGGTACCGCTCCCTTGCGCTATATCATCATTGCTTATTTTTATTGTTGTCGTTCCCGGCAGAACATCAAGAGCGACTAATCCTGACATAAGTTTTGTTATGGAAGCTATCGGCAATCTTATATGCTCATATTTTGTAAAAAGCGCTTTTTGGGCGGATATGTCATAAACATAAAAAGATTTTGATTCTACTGCGCTAAGCTGATTGTCATAGAGATGGGCCTCTTTATAATTTTGTTCTAGCTCTTGCTTTTTCTTTGCGCCTTCAATTCCAAAATAAATTGAGCTGAAAAACAAGAGAAAAAATGTCAAAATTATAATTTCCCTATTTTCTTTTAAGGTTGCAAGATTCATAACGACTTTATTGCTCTAGACTTCTATATTTTCTTTATTAGCAGTATCTTCCGCAATTCCGGAGCTTTTGTAATTTTCTATTTCGGCCCTCGCCTCTCTGTATTCCGGCATATCTTCAATTTTTGTAAGTCCCATGTGGCTTAGAAGCTCAAAAGTCGGCTTGTACAAGAAACTTCTTTGATCTTTAGGATTTGGCACTTTTTCTATAAGACCGCGTATCATCAGATTTCTTAAAATAAAGTTTGATTGCACTCCTCGTATGTAGTCTATCTCTGCGCGCGATATTGGCCCCTGATAAATTATTATTGATAGGGTTTCAAGTCCGGCTTTGCCCAAATCTTTTACAAGCTCTTCTTTTGTCAGCTTTTCAATAAGATCCGAGGTATCTTTTGAAGTCCCGAGAGCGACCTCGTCTTCTTTGAAAATCAGAGATACTCCCCTGCCCGTAAGAGATTTCTCAAGATTTTTTAGAGCATCAGAAATCTCCTCTTCTTTTTTACCGAAGATTTGACTGAGCTTCTTTACTGAAATCGGCTCCCCCTTCCAAAAAAGCACCGATTCAATCTTCTTTTCTAAATCATTTTGCATTTATCTTTTAATTTTAAACTTTATTTTTACTTTTTTCTCTTTACTTTTTACATTTAATACATCGGTACTCCGATGGATTTCGTCTCCATATGTATATCCTCAAATCTATCATTTTGCCTTACCTCTATCAAACCTTGTTTTACAAGCTCAAGCATAGCCAAAAAGCTGACAATCACATTTACCTTTTCTGTCTTTCCCATACCCGAGAAATCTTTAAAACTCATCTTGATGGATGATTTTACTCTTTCAGTGAGATTCTTAATCATTTCTTCCAGACTGATGACTTTTGCAATTTTGACTTTTGGCTTATTCTCAAATTTTGGCAGATTTTTAATGACATCAAAAATGGCATTGGTCAGATTTGCTTTAGTCATATAAGGGCTCGGTGAAAAAACCGGCTCAAACTTTCTGGTATTTGGGAAAAATATCATTTCTTTGCCGAAAGTCTTTTTTATGTGCGCGCTCAAGTCCTTTATCTTTTTGTAGATTTTCAACTTTAATTCCAAGTCACGAATATCCGTTTTTTCTTCATCTGTAAGATCAAGCGATGATATGAGGGACTTGGATTTTATTAAAAGTAGAGTTGAGGCGATAACTAGGAACTCTGAAGTATCTTTTATGGAATACACTTCCCTGCTCTGTAAATAGGCTATAAAATCGTCAGTAACTTTTGCGAGAGAAACATCATTTATAAGAAGCTTTCTCTTTTCAATCAGATTAAGCAGGAGGTCTATCGGCCCCTCAAAAACCTCCGATTTGATTTTAAATTGATTATCTGTCATTTCTTAATCTAGAAAATTGATAATTATCTATTATTCTTCCGTCTTTTTTGTAAGATTTCCTTGAAATACCTTCCATTTTAAAACCATTATTCTTTAGAACTTTTTGTGAGCCTTTGTTCCAAGGGAAAGTCTCCGCTTGGATCCTTTGAATTTGTTTAAATTGCTTGAAAATATAATTTGTGAAAAGTTTTACTGCTTCCGACATTATCCCTTTACCCCAATAATCTTCCCCTAACCAATATCCAAAACCAAGTATAAAAGGTTTTCTTTTATTTATTTCTCCGCCCACGGATCCAACAACTTTTCCATCTATATCTATCACGAAACCGGTTAGGGGTTCTGTTTGATTCTTTAACAAGGAATGTTTTACCCATTTTTTAGCTTCTTTCAATGTATAAGGGCTAGGGAAACCCTCGAACATATTTTTAGCTAATCTTTTATTATTAGCATTTTTTGCTAAGGAAAATTCATCTCCTTTTCTATAAGATCTTAAAATGAATCCTTTTCCTTTTAATATAATTTCTCTTTTCATTGATTTTTTAATATCTTATCGGCGATTTTTTGCCTCTTTTCCAACGATAATTCTGGACCAAGTCGAGTTGAAATATAGCCACAGTATTTATCAAAGAATATCTTTTCAGACGCCCACATCTCTTCAAATTTCTTATCAAGACCATGGATTGGATAAAGCTTGATGTGAACATGATTAACCCCAAGTCCTTCCATTACCATCACCACTCTTTTTACATGTAATCCTTTTTCAAGTATTTTGGCGACCACTTTAGCGGCAAGCATAAGTTCTGAATATTCCTTGTCTGGCATATCTGTAGCATCACTATCAAAATGGGTTTTGGTAATTACCAAATGTCACACCTTCAGTGTTTGGATTCAGGTCTAAAAAAGCCAAATGCTTCTTATCCTCCCAGATTTTCACACAAGGTATTTCGCCCTTTACAATTTTACAAAAAACACAGTTTTCCATATATTTTTTAAATCATTTTTTACTGCGTCCACAATGACGTTACTTTTTCTTTTTAATTTCCAGACCAAGCTCTTTTAATTGCTTATCAGAAATCTCTGAAGGAGCGCCCATAAGCAAGTCTCTTCCGTCACCGGTCTTTGGGAAAGCAATAACCTCACGAATATTAGGCTCATTTTGAAGAATCATAACAATCCTATCAATCCCTGGCGCAAAACCGCCGTGTGGAGGCGCGCCGTATTCAAAGGCCTCAAGCATATGTCCAAACTTAGCCTGCTGTTCCTCTTCACTGACATTCAGATATTCAAAAACTTTTTTCTGCATATCCCTTCTATGAATACGAATGCTTCCCGAACTTAGCTCATAGCTGTTTAAAACCAAATCGTATGAATTTGCCCTGATTGAAAACAGATCTTTTCCTTTCATAAATTTTTCTTCATCCTCTTCCTTTATTGAACAGAAAGGATGATGGGCAGCTACAATATTCCCCTCCTTGTTCTTTTCAAACATTGGAAAATCTACAATCCAAGCAAATGCCAATTCGTCCTTATCATTTTTATCTTTCCTCAAATCCGGTTTGTCAGTGCCATATTTTACCAGACATTCCTTGTGAATAAGGCGTGGAAATGGAATCTGTGAAATATGTTTTTCAGGATATAGTTTAGCTATCAATTCAATGAACATCTTTTCCGTATACTGTAAGACATCCTCTTGCTTTATAAATGACATTTCAAAATCAAGCTGGGTAAATTCCGGCTGCCTATCCCCCCTCGTATCTTCGTCACGCATACACCTAGCTATCTGAAAATATTTTTCAAATCCGGCCACCATAGTAAGTTGTTTAAATTGCTGTGGTGATTGAGGAAGAACGTAAAACTTTCCATTTTCAATTCTTGATGGAACGACATATTCTCTTGAACCTTCAGGAGTTCCTTTCATTAAAATCGGAGTTTCAATTTCTACAAACCCGTTCTTGTGCATGTATTCTCTGAAAAAAGAAATTATTTTATCTCTATTTCTGATATTTTTTTGCATTCTGTCCCTGCGCATATCAAGGTAGCGATATTTCATTCTAATCTCTTCATCAATATCTCTGCCATCTCCCCTAACATCAAATGGCGGAGTCTTCGCTTCATTTAATACATTTAAAGATAAGGCTTCCAGTTCAACAGTTCCGTTTACTTCATCTTTATTTATCATCCTTTCCGGGCGGGCATTTACTTTACCTGTAACTTCTATCACCCATTCGGAACGGACCATATTTGCTGCCTCATGTGCTTCTTTGTGGTTTGGCAAAAATACCATCTGGACTTTTCCGGACATATCGCGAA
>CAYPMZ010000032.1:4523-6500 GCA_964412245.1 uncultured Candidatus Saccharibacteria bacterium | reverse complement strand
AAGTGACGACCATGCCTGAAGTCAAACTCGCCGATTATATAAAAATTGCAAAAAAAGAAAACGGTAAGGAAGAAAAGGTTGAGGAAGTCACAGAAAAACAGGTTGAAGAAACAATCGTTGAAATTAAAAAAATGTATGCTCACCAAAATCATACTCATAAACCCGGCGAGGTGCATAGGGATGACGAGGAGCTCCCATTGCCAGAATTAGATGATGAATTTGTGAAAAAGCTCGGTAATTTTAAAGATGTCAAAGATTTCAGGACAAAACTTAAGGAAAATATCGCAAAAGAAAAAGAATTAAAAGCAAAAGACAAAAAGAGAATAAAAATAATAGAAAAAATAATTGAGGAATCAAAAATAGAGATGCCAAAGATCCTTGTTGAAAACGAGCTTGATAAAATGGAAGGTCAATTTAAGGCAGACATTTCCGGCATGGGACTTCAGCCAGAAGATTATTTGAAACATATTAAAAAAACTTGGGAAGACTTGAGAAAAGAATGGATGCCTGACGCAGAAAAAAGAGCAAAGATCCAGATCATATTGCAAAAAATATCGCTTGAAGAAAAGCTGGAGTCCAAAAAAGAAGATATTGAAAAAGAGGTTAAAAATTTAAAAGCCCAATATAAAGAAGCCGATGAAGAAAGAGTCCGCGCATACGTGGAAATGACTCTTTCAAACGAACTCGTAGTGAAATTTTTGGAAGAGCAAAAGTAATCTACTTCATATCTCTCCAATTATCACCCACGGAGGAGTGAGCTTTCATAAGCACGCCTTTTGAAAGTTCGGGCGGAATAATCGTTTCCATTATTTTTTCTATTTTTGGAGCAATTTTTGCCGCGATTTTTTCATCAGCTTCAAAAACCAGCTCGTCATGAACCTGCAGAATTAATCTGACTTTATCTTCCAATTTTTCTTTTTTAAAAAATTCGTCAATCTTTACCATGGCCAGCTTTATAACGTCAGCTTGGGTTCCTTGAATCGGCGCATTTAAAGCCATCCTTTCCGCCATCGCTCTGATAAAACCTTCCTTTGATTTAAGCCCTTCAAAATAACGTCTGCGTCCGAATAAGGTTTCCGTGTATCCCTTTTGTTTCGCTTCTTCTTTCGTTCTTTGAAGATAATCCGCTAACCCGGAGAATTTTTTGAAATATTCATTCAAATATGTTTGCGCTTCTTCCCTTGTCACCGATCCCTGATAGGCAGGATGGGCCTTTGTAATGATAGTTTGTCCGCGACTCAGATTAACTCGCAGAGCGTTTGCTCCCATTCCGTACATGATTCCAAAATTTATCACTTTTGCCCGCCTTCTCATTTCTTTATCAACTTTATCAAGAGGAACGTTGAAAATTTCCGAGGCGACAACCGAATGAACATCCTCTCCCTTTTTAAAAATTTCCAGCAGTTTTTTATCCGGAGCGAGAAATGCGACGATGCGCAGCTCGGCCTGAGAATAGTCAAAAGATAAAAGCTTATTCCCCTTTTCAGCGACAAAAGCTTTCCTGATATTTCGTCCAAGCTCACTTTCGTTTGGAATATTCTGGAGATTTGGTTCCTGGGAAGCCAATCTGCCGGTCGTAGTCCCCGCCTGCAAAAATTTGGCATGGAGACGACCGTCCTTGCCCAAAAGATTCGGGATTACATCAATGTATGTGGAGAGAAGTTTTTGAAACTCCCTGTATTCAATCACAAGGTCAATTATTGGGTGCATCTCGCGCATTTTTTCTAGCTCCGATTCTTTCGTGGACATTGCCCCAGAGCCGGTTTTTTTCTGGTTTTTCGGCTTCAGCCCCAGCTTAACAAAAAGAATTTCTCCGAGCTGTTTGGGCGAGTTTATATTGAATTCACTGCCGGCTAATTTCCAAATTTTCTTTTCCAATTCGGATAAGTCTTTGTGGTATTTTTTTGATAAATCCGTCAGTTCTCCTTTGTCTATTTTAAATCCCGTCTTCTCCATTTCTTCTATTATAGGTATCAG
>CAYPMZ010000032.1:0-4423 GCA_964412245.1 uncultured Candidatus Saccharibacteria bacterium | reverse complement strand
TGAGCTTTCAATTTTCAATATGTCTTTTAATCTTGTTCCGAGAGTGCGAAACTCCAGATCGCTCCACAGTGATAATATTTTCTCCGTATCAATAGTTTCTTTCCAAGGTTTTTTTGGCAAAACAAAATTTATCGGCGCGTCTGTCCGGATTGTTCCGAGCATTTTAGAAAACTCTGCATCCTCTTCCCCCTCCTCCAGAAGTTTTATTATTCTTTCTTTAATGCCTGCGTCTTCAAATTGTTTCTTGTTTTTCTTTAATTTTTTATAGATCTCTTCAATTGAGCCGAACTTTTGTATGAGGTCGCTTGCAGTTTTTTCTCCTATGCCTTTTATGCCTATGATATTGTCCGACTGGTCGCCGCGAAGCCCTTTGAAATCCGGCAAAAGTTTTGGAGAAAATCCAAATCTTTCTTTCACAGCTTTTTCATCGTAGATTATGGTGTCTTTGATTCCCTTTTTAAGAGTATAGACCCTGACTTTGTCGCCGGACACAAGCTGAAGCGTGTCCATATCTCCGGAGGCAATGATGGTGTCCAGATTTTTTTCTTTTTTGCTTGACTCTACTATTGTGCCGATAATGTCATCTGCCTCAAAACCTTCTTTGGAATAGACCGGTATATTGAACGCATTGAAAATGTCATAAGATTTCTGAAGCTGGGAAATTAGTTCCTCGTCTGTTTTTGCTCTCCCCGCTTTGTACTCCTTATAAGCAACGTGTCTGTATGTCGGCTTTGGAAGATCGTAGCAAGCGACAATATAATCCGGCTTCAAATCTGAAATGATTTTCAAAAGCATAGTAGAGAGACCATAGAGAGCTCCCGTCGGCTCGCCCTTTGAGGTGGCAAATTGAGGCAAAGCGTGATAAGCGCGATGAATAATCGCGTGAACATCAAGAAGAACCAGGGTTTTATTTGTTTTTTTTGTTGTCAGTTTCATGGTTTTAAGTTTAAATCTCTATTTCTCTTTCCCCCTCCGATACAAATTTAAAAAAAACTTTTGTGTGATTTTTCGGTAAAATATCCCCCACTCTTTCTGGCCATTCTATCAAAATTAAATTTTTCTCATCATTGATTATATCTTGCCAACCAAGAACTAATAATTCTTTTGCCGAGTCTATTCTATATGCGTCAATATGTACAATCTTTTTAAAAGTCGGATGTTTAATATCGTATATTTTTTCAATGACAAATGTCGGGCTTGTTACAAACTCTTTTACTCCAAAGATTTTTGCAATATCTTGGACAAAAGTTGTTTTGCCAGAACCAAGATCACCATAAAGGCCGATGACAAGCGCTTTATCAGAAACACCGACAGATATTTTTTCCAAAAAATTCTTGGCGATTTTTTCGGTTTCACTTAAACTCCTGCTTATTATTTTCATTTAATTACATTTTAATTTTAGCACAAAAACAGGCAGGATTTTCTGAAAGAAAATCCTGCCTTAAAATGAAAAAGGGCCCTGTCCAGCTTTCGCTAAACAGGAACCCTTGTAAAGCCTCACGGCTTCTTGATGACCCTCTGGTACCATCCTTTTTCGCCTGGTTTGAAGGAGTACTCGAGTAAATGTTCAAAGTCTTTGCCTCTGAACAAGACTCTGAGGTTTGGCATCTTGCAAGGAAGCGACTGGTAGCCGCCGGGATCAAGTGTCCCGACAAGTCTCCAGTTTGATCCATTCGGTGCAAGAATTTCGAGAGATTGATCAGTCTGATTCCAGACATCCCATCCCCGATTAGCCCCTTCGTGATTGACTGCTTCACCAGCCATCGATGTTGCTTGCTGGTCAATCGATGTGTTGTTAGGCAGTGTCTTGATCCCGGGGGATGCGGAGTGACGGTTTGAAACCATCACCCCAAACATCCAGCCGACGAAAAGCGCCATGAAGGTCGTTGCGAGAATCCAGCCGAGCCACGAAAAATTTCTCGAGGCGGGCTTTGGTTCAGCGACAACAGGAACCATCACGGGAGTCGTGGCTTGAGTCTTTCCCAATGCCACCACGAGATCGTTCACCATGGGACGAAGGGTGTCACCGAGCATATTGATGACCTCGGCAATCCTTCCCCTGATGATTCCCCACCGAAACTGATCTGTGATCAGCGGACTGACATCTCCTTGCATAGCATCTCCTCCTTGTTTGGTCTCGAAGAACTTACTTATTCCCAGTAGTATTATACACGATAATGATTTTTTGTCAAGGAGAAATAGGCCTTTGTTTATAGCCACGATTTGGACAAAACAAAATCGCCCCGGCAGGGCGATTTTGTTTTTAGTAATTAATCTTTACAAGTATTTCTCCAGATCCGATTCTCCGACACATACCCATTCGTCTTTTGAGATTTTGGCGATTAAATCGTTTGCATTTATCTGATTCAATCTTTCAAGTTTCAAGAGTCTAACTGATGCAGAAGTTGAAAGTAAAACTTTGTTTTCTCTTGCATAGTTTTCTATATTTTCCAAAGCTTTATTATCAGAAGACATATTAAACGGATTGCTTTGTGTTTCGTCTGTATTTACAACGCTCGCAAATACTTCCTGATTATTTTGCCTTTTCTTTAATATTACATAAGCTATGAATCCGCTCCAAAGTATTAAGGCCAAGGTAAACAATGTTACTTTTAACACATCCCCCGCTCCCGTATATGGAACATCGGACAAATATACTGAAGACAGGTTTGGCGTATCATTGGCAGCAAGAACCTGATTGTTTGGAAAATAGCTTTGAGTCAAAGGAATATAATTATTACCTCCGGAAGAAACTGTTGAACTTTGAACGAGAGGATAGTTGGACGCTACATTCGTTGAATTGCCTCCTGAAAATCCTCCGTTAGAAATTGCCGTGGTTGGAGCTGAAGGATAATTATATCTTGGATTTGCCGGGCTTCCTCCAGAAAATCCTCCATCATAAGTGGTAAGATTTGGAAGCAAGCCGTAGGAATATGAACCGTAACCTGAATAACCTCCTGAAAAATTTGTACCGGGAACAATAGCAAAAGAAGGATTAATGACAGGGCTTTCATTTCCTCCAGAGCTTAAATCCATAGGATTACCATAACTCAAATCCATAGAGTTACCGTAGCTTAAATCCATAGGATTACCATAACTCAAATCCATAGGATCATTCTGAGCTAAAGCCGGAGAAGCAACAAAGAAAATTGCTATAACCAATAGTGCTTGGCTGATTAATGTGTATTTTTTTGTAATGTTTAAGTTTTCCATATGTTTATTCGCTTCTCTATTAACATTGGTATTATATAGTAAAGTATTATAAAAGTCAAGCCTATTAGGGACGATGCGACATACTTACCATTAAATGGCTTAAAATAAGGTTTTTTAGGAATCCCCAAAGCAATTTGCTTGAATTGAGTTGCCCCTAGAGGTTTGGGTATTTTCGCTCTGCGAAAATGCCCAAACCCTCTTTATTTTTTCAAAAAACGTAAATAATTCCTAATCTGAATTTAAAATGATACTATATTAATCATATGGTGGACTTTGACGAAACAAAACAAGACAGACGCCTTGAAGAACTGCGAAAAAACGAGGAGGAAGATGTTATTAAAATACTGGCGGCAAGATACGGATATAACTATTTGAATCTTGGAACGATAGCCATAAATTCCGATGCATTGAGGATAATAAATGAGGAAGAAGCTCGGGAATCAAATGTGGCTGTTTTTAATATGGTCAACAAAAAAATCCAAGTCGCCATATTATCTCCAAACAACGAAAAAACTATTTCCATATTAAACCGTCTTTCTGCCGAGGGATACTTTCCTACAGTTTTTATGGTGTCAAAGAAAAGCCTGGAAAAAGCCTGGCAAAGATACAAAGACCTTTCATATTCCACAGAAAGCACGGCGGGAACTTTTGATATTTCAGGAGAGCAGGTTCTTGGCCTTATGGAAAAAGTCAAAAAAATAGCGGATATAAAAAAATTGACGGATGAGCTTCTCGGAGTAAAACAAACTTACAGAATATCAAAAATTATGGAGATAATGCTCGCCGGCGCTCTTGCTCTCGGCGCCTCGGATGTGCACATTGAGCCGGAAGAAAAATCTGTCCGGATGAGATTTAGGATAGACGGCGTGCTCATAGATACTTTTACATTTGATCTGCCGACTTATTTGCTTTTATTATCAAGAATAAAACTTCTTTCGGGATTGAAATTAAACGTGAAGGACGAAGCTCAAGATGGGCGTTTCAGCATAAAAATAAAAGACAATAATATAGAAATCAGAACTTCCGTTTTGCCCGGGGCTTACAACGAATCCATCGTAATGAGACTTTTGAATCCAAAATCCATCGCTGTTTCCCTTGAAGACCTTGGCATAGAAAAAAGAACGCTTGATATTTTGATAGAACAAATAAGCAAGCCAAACGGCATGCTTTTGATTACCGGGCCTACCGGCAGCGGAAAAACCACCACGCT
>CAYPMZ010000031.1:0-6562 GCA_964412245.1 uncultured Candidatus Saccharibacteria bacterium | reverse complement strand
TTCTTTATGAAAAAGGACATACATCCAAAATATTTCACTAAAGCGAAGACTATTTGCGCATGCGGAGCCAAGTATGATTTTGGCTCAACCAAGGAGGACATACATGTTGAAATTTGCGCCAATTGCCACCCTATTTACACAGGCAATGAAAAGGTCTTAGACACTGCTGGAAGAGTCGAAAAATTCAAGGCAAGAAAAGCTGCCGGAGCCACAAAAGTAGCCGCAAAGAAATCTGCAAAAACAAATAAGTAACTAGGTTATTTTGAAAACTCGTGCTCTTTTGGGTGCGAGTTTTTGTATATTATAATTTAATCAAATCATGAACGATTTAATCGAAGAATTCAGAAAAAATAAAAAGACTTCGTATCTGGCGGAGGAATACGTCAGACTCGAAAATGAGGAAGAGTCTATTAAAAAGATGGCGGAAAAAGACCAGGGCTTATTTGCTTTGGCTGAAGAAGAACTTAAAAATATAATATCTCAAAAAAAGGATTTGATGGCGCAGATGAAAAATATTGCAACTGTTGAAGATGAAGTGGAAAAATTTCCAAATGAAGTGGTTATGGAAATTCGAGCCGGCGTCGGGGGAGAAGAGGCGGCGATTTTTGCTGAAGATTTGGCAAAAATGTATAAAAGATTTTTAGAATTAAAAGGTTGGTCGTTTTCAAAAGTTTTTGAATCACAGTCGGCGCTCGGCGGCTACAAAGAAGCCTCATTTGAAATAAAAGGAAAAGAAGTTTATAAGGAATTGAGATTTGAAACCGGAGTGCACAGAGTGCAAAGAGTTCCAGAAACGGAGAAATCCGGAAGAGTCCATACGTCCACCGCTTCAGTAGCCGTATTGCCCATAAGAAAGAAATCAAAAATAGAAATAAAACCATCTGATTTACAAATTGAATTTTCAAGATCCGGCGGCGCAGGAGGGCAGAATGTGAATAAAGTGGAAACAGCTGTCAGGATAATTCACCTGCCTTCGGGAATAGATGTCCGTTCAACAGCAGAAAGAAGTCAATTGAAAAACAGAGAAAGAGCAATGTCTATCTTGATTGCCAAACTTGAAATGAAAAAAGCTGAAGAAGACGAGAGAAAGTTTGCCGGGGAAAGAAAAGATCAGATAGGCACGGCGGACAGATCGGAAAAAATAAGAACATACAATATTTTACAGGATAGAGTCACAGACCATAGAGTCAAACATTCTTGGTACAATATAGAAAATATTTTAGCCGGAGACGGGCTGATAAGTCTTGTTGATTATATAGTCAAAGCAGACGGCAAACCTCAAGCGGAAGATACTGAATCTGGCGAAGAGTGATTCTTTCATTTTCCCTTGCATTTACGGATATTTTTTGCTAATCTTTATCACTCATGGCAGAGCAGACAAAAACCAAAAATAACGATCTCATGGACGCAATGTTTAAAGCGGGAGCTCATTTTGGCTATCAAAAATCAAGAAGGAATGCTTCTGTTTCGTCTTATGTTTTCGGACTTAAAAATAAAGTTGATATTATTGATCTTGAAAAGACAATTGAGGGACTTAAAAAAGCTGAGGATTTCGTCCGAAGCTTGGCAAGACTTGGCAAACAAATTCTTTTTATTGGCAGCAAAAACGAAGCAAAAGATTTGATAAAACTCGGCGCCATGTCCATTGATATGCCTTATGTTTCCGGAAGATGGATAGGCGGGACTATAACGAATGCTCCAGAAATCAAAAAAAGGATCGCCAAGTTTGAGGACTTGCAAAAACAGAAAGAAAAAGGCGAACTTGCAAAATATACAAAAAAGGAAAGACTGCTTATAGACAGAGAGATTGCAAATCTTGAAGAAATGTTTTTGGGTATAGTTTTCATGAAAGAACTTCCAAAAGCTGTTTTTGTCATTGATCCAAAGAAGGAATTTATCGCTGTTGCTGAAGCCAAAAAAGCTGGAATACCGGTTATTGCTCTTTTAAATACCGACACCGATATCAAAGACATTGATTACCCAATAGTTGCAAACGATACCTCAGTATCAAGCATTTCTTTTTTTATTTCTGAAATAGTTAAAGCTTATAAAGAAGGAAAATTAGCAGAAACCAAATAGTTTTTTGTTTAATTTTAATTTTTACATATTATGATCATATCTATGGATGAAGTGAAAAAACTTCGAGAAAAGACGGGTATCTCAATAATGCAATGCAGAAAAGCGCTTGAGGAAGCAAAAGGCGATATGGATAAAGCTATGGTCTTATTGCAGAAGAAAGGAGCTGAAATAGCCTCAAAAAAATCAGAGAGAATTATAAAATCCGGAAGAATCGTATCTTATATACACGGGGCGGGGAGTGTCGGAGTTTTATTGGAACTTGCCAGCGAATCGGATTTTGTTTCTAAACACGAGGATTTCCAAAAGATTGCCTATGACATAGCAATGCAGATTGCTGCCACAAATCCCACTTATATAAAAAAGGAAGACGTTTCTGCCGAAGAGAAAAACAAAGTTCTTGAGGCTTTTTCCGATGAAGTTAAAGGCAAGCCGGAAGCTATGAGAGAAAAAATATTAAATGGAAAGCTTGACGCATTTTTCAAAGAAAAAATTCTTGTTGAGCAGGACTTCATCAAAGATCCGAATATTACCATAAGCACTCTGATTCAGAATGCAGTGCAAAAGTTCGGAGAAAAAATAGAAGTTACGAGGTTTGTGAGATTTAGCGCAAACAATCAGACACATATATGTCAATAATTTTATTTTATATATCGTTGATTCTCATACTTACTATTCTTGGAGTAAAATATTATGGAATAGCGGTAATCCAGCACGAGGCATTGCATAGCGCAGTCAATAAAAGCGAAGAACATTTCCACTCTATTATAGGAAAAAGCAAAGAAATTTCTTCAAAAATTCATTTTAAAAATGCCCATAGATTTACTATGATTTTGGTAAATTTTGTTAAAAAAGAAGCCATTTATTTAAAAAGGAGATTTGACAGCAAGCAACCGAAATTTTTTCTTAAACCGCAGAAAACAAATGATACGACTAAACACTCAGTATCTTTCTTCTTAAAAAATGTTTCAGAATATAAGAATCTTCCGAGAAATAAAAATCTATAAACAGATTTGTAATTTGCCTATTTTTTTGCTAGATTAGCAATATAAAAACCGATTTTTGGTTTTTTATTAAGCCACCTTAGCTCAGTTGGTAGAGCAACGCTTTTGTAAAGCGAAGGTCCCCAGTTCAAGTCTGGGAGGTGGCTCAAGAAGAAAACGCCACACGGCGTTTTTTCTTAAGACACCATGGATTTTAAAAACAGCATTTATTATAAGGTTGGAAAAGCAAGCGATCTTTTTGGAAAGGAAAGAATAATTTACCGAAGCTTGGAAATACTCCCTGGATTTTTGGCTTGGCTTACAATAGCGGGTATTTTCTTCTTTTCATTTTTTGCTCCGTTTTATGCGGCAATTTTTATAATACTTTTTGATATATATTGGATTTTGAAGACTTTTTACCTCTCCATTTTTTTGAGGCAGAATTGGAAAAAAACAAAACACAATTTATTAGTAGATTGGAAAGAAAAACTTTCAAATCTTAAATACGACAGAATTTATCATATGATCCTTTTGCCATATTACAACGAGTCATGGCAAATTGTAGAAAAAAGCATAAGTTCTCTTTTAGATTGCGAATATGACAAGAATAAATTTATTATTGTGCTTGCTGGAGAAGAGAGAAATAAAAATCACGCTTTAGAAATAAAAGAAAAGGCGGAAAAAGAATTTGCCGGTAAATTTGGCCATATTATTTTTACTATCCATCCGCAGAATATTGTCGGAGAAATGCCAGGCAAGGGCTCAAACATAGCATATGCAGCTGAAGTTGTAAGAGGAGAAATTTTAGATAAAAATACAATAAAATATGAAGATGTTTTAGTTTCGGCATTTGATATTGATACCGTCGCATATCCGGCATATTTTGAGTGTCTGACCTACAATTTCCTTACTGTTGATGATCCTCTCCATTCTTCATTTCAGCCGGTACCGATGTTCAATAATAATATTTGGCAGGCGCCGGCAATCTCTCGCGTTATGGCTTTTTCCACGACTTTCTGGCAGATGATTCAGCAGGAAAGACAAGACAGATTGGCAACATTCTCCTCTCACTCGGTCTGCTTTAAGACTTTATATGAAGTCGGATATTGGCAGAAAAATATGGTATCCGAGGATTCAAGGATTTATTGGAATGCTTTTTTAGCTTATGATGGAAATTATAAAGTCGTTCCTCTTTGTTATCCGGTTTCAATGGATGCCAACTTAGCTCCGACATTTTGGCAGACTTTGAAAAATATTTATAAACAGCACAGACGTTGGGCGTGGGGTGTGGAAAACGGCGCATATGTATGGTTTGGATTTTTAAAAAATAAAAAAGTTCCGTTAAGGAAAAAAATCAAGCACACATTTATTTTACTGGAAGGTTTTTGGTCCTGGTCTACAAATCCGATCATGATTTTCTTTTTGGGGTGGCTGCCAAGCTATATTGGCGGAAGAGAATTCAAGAGTACAGTTCTAGCTTTTAATTTTCCGCAAATCACCAAAACCTTGATGGCTTTTTCAATGTTGGGACTTTTTCTTTGCGCGGCAATCTCCATGAGTTTTTTGCCTAAGGCTCCGGAAGGCAGCCATAAATTCAGAAAAATTTCTATGATAATACAGTGGCTTTTGACTCCGATTACAGTTAATATATTCGGAGCATTTCCAGCTCTTGATGCCCAGACAAGAATGCTTTTGGGAAAGTATATGGGGTTTTGGGTAACGCCTAAACACAGAAAATAATGATCATCGCTATTAAAAAAAGAATAAAACTTCTAATTTTCTTTATTGTCTTTGTGATTATTTCTCCAATTGTTCTGCTTTATGCCAATGGCGATATTTTAGGTAATGGGTGGACTCTTCTGCCTACAGGGGGTATCTATGTTGTTGGCGCGCTGGCTGGTTCCAATATTTACTTAAATGGGAAATTAAAAGATGAAACCAGCTTCTTTAATAGGGATATTTTGATAAGAAGTTTGAAGAAAGGGAAATATGATATCTCTGTAAAAAAAGAAGGGTATGATTCTTGGGTTAAGAAACTTACAGTTTCTGATAATCTTGTAACTGATGCTAATATTTTTATGCTTCCGCAAAAAGTAGAATTGCGAGAGATTTTAAAATATATTTTGCCCGGCTCTGATATTTCGACATCAACGTTGACAAAAATTAAAAACCAGGAATATACGGATATTGCGGCAATCTTTGCGAAACAACCTTCCACCCCACTGAAAATGACCAAGGGGACATCAACTATAGATTTTAAGAGCAATCTCGGCACAAAGCGCGCTCCGATAATGAATGGCAGAATAGGACTCTGGAAAGAAGGAGGGAAAATTTTTTCGGAGTGGTTTGGCAGCAATGATTTAGCGCCTAAATATTTTTGTAAAGTAGAAGATTGCTCAAAAGCTATATTAGTAATGGATGTCGGGGAGGAGCCAAAGAGAATAAATTATTTGCCGGAATATTCCGGAGTCGCTTTAGTTGCCGTGTATGGTGATATCTTTGCTATTCAGATAGAAGAAAATCCTGAAAAAGTTCCGCAGATAATTTATATCGGCTCAAATCCGGATTTTAGAGTTTCTAATGATATTTTGTATATTAAAGATAACCAAAAGCTATTCGAAGTAATTTTATAGATAATAGTTTAAAATAATATTATTTTCTGATACAATCATTTTATGAGAGAACATATCATTATCAAAGATGAAAATGAAGAGAGACTTATAGCTCTGCTTGAGAATAGAAATGATTTTGAAAGCAATAGGCTGAAAAAATTGTTGAGCTTTCCAGATCTCACTAAAAAAGATAAATCGCCGGTGAAAATACTTTTTGATCAGATTGTCAATCTGCCAAGATTTAAAGATTTTGATCTGGTTGATTTTCCAAGAATCGTTACTGTTGAGCAAAATTTTGACCTTTTGAATACTCCAAAAAATCATCCATCACGTAAAGAAACAGATACCTATTACATTACTGATAAGGATATTTTGAGAACACAGATGACAGTGATGTGGTCTTTTTATTTGAAGGACTCCGATGTTTTAAAAAGACTTGAAGGAGAAGGTCATGTCGCAGCACTTTCAACAGGTATTGTTTTTAGAAAAGATGCAATTGACCGCAATCACTATCCGGCATTTCATCAGATTGACGGACTTTATATTTGTAAAAAAACAGAAAAAATTATTACGCTTGATAATTTAAAGGAAGTGCAGATCGATATGGCAAAAAGCATATTTGGTGAAAATCTTGAATATAAATTTGAAATTGATTCATTTCCATTTACCGATCCATCTGTAGAAATGGACATTATGTTTAACGGTAATTGGCTTGAAGTCAATGGTGCTGGGCTTGTCCACCCTCAAGTATTGAAAAATTTCGGACTTGATCCGGAAGTGTATAACGGCTGGGCGTTCGGATTTGGAGATAGACTTGCGATGATAAAAATGGGAATACCGGATATTAGAATTCTATGGTCAGAAGATCCGAGGATTACAAGCCAGTTTAAG
>CAYPMZ010000030.1:0-6635 GCA_964412245.1 uncultured Candidatus Saccharibacteria bacterium | reverse complement strand
TTGAATCAATCCTGTTCTGGAGAAAATTAAAAAAGGATAAAAAAGCGGATGATATTAAAAACCTAAAAGTTGTTGAAAATCCGCCTAAACAGGAATATAAAGAGGAACCGGAAAATGATGAAGAAAAAGAGGAGCAAGAAAAATATGCGGAAAAAAATAAAAGACAAGCCGCGCCAATAAAGATTGTGGCAAATAAAAAAGATAATGAGGATGAATTTAAGCCAAGATCACAATCTCTTAAATCAACTTATGTTCCCCCGCCGATATCACTTCTTGAAGATGATAAAGGCAGAGTCGTCAGCGGCGATATAAAAGCAAATGCAAATATAATAAAAAGAACTTTGCAGAATTTCGGCATTGATGTGGAAATGGATGAAGTGTCGGTCGGTCCGTCGGTAACAAGATACACTCTAAAACCGGCTGAGGGCGTTAAGATTTCAAAAATTTTGGGATTGCAAAATGATCTCGCCCTTGCTCTTGCCGCTCATCCGATAAGAATAGAGGCTCCAATCCCCGGCAAATCACTCGTGGGAATTGAAATACCGAACTCGGTCAAATCTACAGTCGGTCTCGCTTCGCTTATCAGCTCTGAAGAATTCCAAGGATCAGACAAACCTCTTCTTATTACTTTAGGCAAAGGAATTTCCGGAAAATCGCATTATGCCAATTTGGCAAAAATGCCGCATGTTCTTGTCGCCGGTTCAACCGGTTCAGGAAAATCCGTCACGATACACGCCATAATCACTTCCCTTTTATACAGGAATTCACCAGAAAATATGAAATTCATAATGGTTGACCCGAAGCGCGTTGAGCTGACTTTATACAATAAAATACCCCATCTTTTGACTCCGGTAATAACAGATGCCAAGAAAACCATACTTGCTCTTAAATGGGCGACCAAAGAAATGGATCGCAGATATGATGTTCTGGAATCAAAAGCCGTAAAAGATATAGATTCTTATCATAAAAACGTATTTGCCCCGGCAGTCAAAAAAATAGAAGAATTGAAAAAGAAGGGAGATTATAATCCGGAAAAGAATATTGAGCCGGAGCCAATGCCTTACATCATCATAATAATAGACGAGCTTGCCGATATAATGTCCGCCTATCCTCGGGAGCTTGAGGCAGGAATTGTGCGTTTGGCGCAAATGAGCCGAGCTGTAGGAATCCACCTCATACTCTCAACACAAAGGCCTTCGGTAAACGTTATAACTGGATTGATCAAGGCAAATGTACCAGCAAGAATAGCTCTTCAAGTGGTATCGCAGGTTGATTCAAGAACTATTTTAGATACAATGGGCGCCGAAAAACTCCTTGGCGCGGGAGATATGCTTTACATTGGAGGAGAGATGTCTAAGCCAGTCAGAATCCAGTCTGCATTCGTATCCGAAAAGGAAGTCAAAGATGTGGTCAAATATCTGGTCAAGACATATGAGGATGAGCTTATGGGTGGAGAAATAGATTTAGCCGAAGTTGCAAAAGGAAATGGCAGCGATGTAATAAATCTGGAAGGAAGCGACGAGCTCGGTGATGACGACGAATTGTATGAGCAGGCCAAAGAAGAAGTTTTAAAAGCTGGAAAAGCTTCAACTTCTTATATTCAAAGAAAATTAAGAGTCGGATATGCGCGAGCGGCAAGACTTATAGATTTGCTTGAACAAAGAGGAGTTGTCGGCGCCGGCAGCGGAGCCAAAGCAAGAGAAGTAATAGGAAACGGGACTGACGAAACATCTGAAGAAAATGGCGTGGAATCGGAAAACATATAAATCAAAAACTGAATCAAATCAATGACTGACAGATATAAAACCAAAAGAAAGATGAGGATAGCAATAATATCGGCCATCCTCATCTTTCTTTTGGGCTATACTTTTTATGAGATACGGAAAGTTGCATATGGACCGAAGATTACTGTCTTTTCACCGATAAATGGGAGCGTATCCACAACCTCGCTTATAGAAATTTCCGGTATCGCCCAGAATATAAAAGACATAAGCTTGAATGATAGAAAAATATTCATAGATGAGCAAGGAAATTTTAAAGAAGAAGTTCTCCTCTCTTTTGGATATAATGCGCTCACCCTAAAAGCAAGCGACAAGTTCGGAAAAGAAACAGAAAAAATAATTGAAGTGCTTTACAAGCAATCGAACATGCAATAAATATGCTATAATTGCAATCAAATAGATTAATAAGACTTAATAAAACATAATAATGAAAAAGAAATTTAAAAAGGGCGAAACTGAAGAAGTTGTAAAAAAGGCCACAGGAGCCGATACGAAAGAATATTCGGATGAAGAAAAAAATCCAAGCAAATCAAGCATGGATGCGATAGAAAACGCAATGAAATCCATACAGACGAAGTTCGGCGATGAATCAATCATGATGCTCGGAGAAAAACCGAAAGTAAACGTAAATGTCGTTTCTACCGGTTCAATCGGCCTTGATGCGGCACTTGGTGTCGGCGGTTTGCCTCGCGGAAGGATTATTGAAATATTCGGACCGGAATCTTCAGGAAAAACTACTCTTGCGCTTCACACTGTGGCCGAAGCTCAAAAGACCGGGGGAATCTGCGCTTATATTGACGCAGAGCATGCTATGGATCCGGAATACGCTAAGAAACTCGGAGTAAAAATAGATCAGCTTTTAATTTCCCAGCCGGATACGGGAGAACAGGGCCTTGATATAGTTGACTCTCTTGTAAGGAGCGGAAAAATGGACGTTATTGTTATAGACTCTGTCGCGGCGCTTACTCCTAAAGATGAAATAGAAGGTGATATGGGGGCGTATCACGTCGGCAAACAAGCAAGACTTATGTCTCAAGCTCTTAGAAAGCTGACTTCTATCGTCGCAAAATCAAAGACTATAGTTATATTTATAAACCAAATCAGAATGCAGATCGGCGTTATGTTTGGAAATCCGGAAACGACTCCGGGAGGAAAAGCTTTGAAATTCTACACTTCAGTGCGTCTAGATATCAGAAGGATAGCCCAGATTAAAAAAGGAGAGGAAGTGATGGGCGGACGCGTAAGGGTGAAAGTTGTAAAAAATAAAGTTGCCGCGCCGTTTAAGCAGACCGAATTTGACCTTATGTACAATGAAGGTATTTCAAAAGAAGGAGAGATGCTTGCGCTCGGTGAAAATATGGGCATCATAAAAAAATCCGGCTCATCATACGAATATAATGGAGAAAAAATCGGCCGAGGTTACGATTCAGCGAGAACATTTTTGAAAGAAAATCCTAAGGTTTCAAATGAGATATTGAAACTTATAAGAACTAAGTTAAAAGAAATGTAAGGTAGGTTTTAGGCCAAATAAAATCATTCTCTAAGATTGGAGAATGATTTCATTTCCCTGCCCTGGATATATATTCTCCTGTAACAGTATTAATAGTGACAATTTCACCCTCGGTAATAAACATGGGAGCGTTTACAACGGCGCCAGTCTCAAGAGTAATCTGCTTGGTAGCACCGCTAGACGTATCCCCTTTTACCGCATATGGAGCGTCTGTAACTTTTAAATCTACCTTTATCGGCAAATTTACGCCGATAACTTTCTCTTCAAAAATCATCGTTTCCACGATTGAATTCGACTTCATAAATTTTGCCGGCATTCCTATCAAATCCTCATCCAACTTGAATCTTTTTGAAGGATCTTTAGGGTCGCAGAACCAAAACTCTCCTTTATTTTTATATAGAAACTTTGCATCTTTGTATTCTATATCCGCCTCCTGCACTCTTTCATTGGAATGAAAGGAAATCTCCCTGATTTTGCCTGTTATCAGATTTTTTAGTTTTGTCGCATTCACGGGCATTCTCGCTTGTTTTCTAAAAACATGCGAGCTTAAAACTTCATAGGGTTCTCCCTCATGAATAATATATTTTCTCTCAACTATTTCGCTGTAATCTAGCATGGCCATGAAATTTTTATTTATATTAACGTAAGCGAGCGAGTATTCGCGTTTTGAAAATATTGCACAGCGCGACGGCGCGAGCATAGCAAAAAATCAGCAGATTTTTATGCGCGTTTTCAAAACGCGAATCCGAGCGAGCTTACTTTGCCACAAAAGGCAAAAGTGCCATATACCTTGCTCTTTTAATAGCTTGGGCAAGCTGTCTTTGGCTTTTAGCGCAGACGAAAGTCTTTTTCTTGCCCTGAATCCTGGCATGGGGATTTAAGAACTTTTTCAAAAGATCCAAGTCCTTGTAGTCAACATATTTTATATTATTTTGTGAAAAAAAACATTGCTTCATCTTATTTAGGTTGTAGCTTGTAGCTTCTTAGTTTATTAAATTATTCGTAGCTATTCGTATCATTCGCATAATTCGTATATTCGTATGTTTATCTCTTAAAATGGTATATCGTCCGGATTAATTTCTTCTGTCGGATATTCTATCGTGTCCATCTCAGGCATTTTAGATTTTACTTCCTTTTCCCCGCCAGATGCCGGCCTGCTTCCCCCTCCGCTTGAATTTGGCCCGAATTGGAAGTTTTCAACGATTACTTCCGATCTGTATTTCTTTACTCCGTCTTTATCGTCCCAGCTTCTGTTGTCAATTCTCCCTTCAATGAATACTCCGCTCCCTTTTCTTAGATATTGGGCTATGAGCTCAGCTGACTTGGCGAAAGCGACGATATTGTGATAAGTCACATTCTCCTGTTTTACTCCATTTTTATCTTTCCATGTTCTGTTTGTGGCAATGCTGAAATTTACAACCTTTGTGCCGGATGGAAGAGATTTGAGTTCTGGATCTCTTGTCAGATTGCCGTATAAAAATGCTTTGTTTAAATACATGAATATTATATTTTAACTTCTTCCCCTATCAATTCGTCTATTGATTTGTCTATTTCTTCAATGGATGCTGGCGCTTCTGTTTTTGATTTTTCTGTTTTTACAACTATCGGCTTTTTATTTTCACTGTCTCTGAAAACACTGATCTTTGGAGAATACATTGTGTTTTCTCTGACTGTATTCACTATGATATATCTCAGGACATTTTCATTGTTTTTCAATTTCTCATCTATTTTTGTTATATCTCCGCCCTCCCCCATTTCAAATTTTATAAAGCCAAAGTAGGCCTTATCAAATACTTTGTAGGTTCCCTGAAAAGCTTTTTTTATCGGATAAGCCAAAGGTCTTAGGCTGGCATTCCCTTCTGAAATGATTGCGGCTTTTTCTTTGGCCAGATAATCCTTGATTTTTTCTACTTCTTTTGGAAGATTCTCTTCCGAGATGGAAGAGATGAGATGATATCCGATTTCGTATATCTTTTCCTCGTTATTTCTTGCAACTTTTACCTTTTTTGACATGAATGAAACATTATCATATATATAGCCAAAAATCAATCTTGAAGAGGATTTTTGCTTCGCAAAAATCCTCTTAGAATTTCAATATGTTTTTAAATTCTTTTTCGTCCTTAAACTTGCCGAGTATGGCCAAGTTGAGCGTCTGATCTTTGAAAATCCTCTCCGCCGTGAATTTTATCTCCTCGGCTGTGACTTGTTCAATTTCCTTTACAATTTCTTCCGGAGTTTTCAAGGTTTCTCTCAAAACTTCTTGCCCTCCGTAAAATTCAGCGACTGCGTCTGAAGATTCAAGCCCCATATTCAGTCTGCCTATCAGAGATTTTTTAACTTTGTGCAATTCTTCCTTGCCCACAAGCTCGGTTTTTAATTTTTTCAATTCTCCCAAGATAGCGATTATCGCATCTTTGACTCTAGTGCTGTCCACGCCGGCAAAAACGGCAAAAACTCCGTGGTCGGTGAAGACATCGTTCTCGGCGCCTACATAATAGCAGATTCCGAGCTCCTCTCTCATTTTCTGGAACAATCTTGAGCTCATTCCGCCTGAAAGTACTCCCGTAAGAACTCTGATTATCGGATTGTATTTATTGTAAACATTGAACGATCTGTTTCCCAAGACCAAATGCGTTTGGTCCGTATCTTTATAGAAAATTTTTATTTGCGGAGCATTTTGCGATTCAACAACTTTATTCTTGTCTTCTTTTTTCCATTTGCTTATATCCTTGAAAAGATTCTGAATTTTCTTTAATACGTCTTTCTCGTCTATTTTTCCGGCAACTATCACAGTGGTGGCGCTCGCAACATAATGCTTGTGTCTATAATCAATAAAATCCCTTCTCTGCATTTTCTGTATATTTTCTTTCGGACCGATGGTGCTTCTTCCCGCCGGCTGATCTCCATAAAGAAGTTTGTAGAATTCCTCTATGACTATGCGTCTTGGCAGATCTCTGTACATATTGATCTCCTCAATGATCACTCCTTTTTCTTTTTCCAGATCTTTCTCCGGAAAAGTGGAGTTTAAATATATATCGGAGACTATATCAAGCATCCTATCTATATTTTTATAATCGGCTTTGGCGTAATATCCGGTATATTCTTGGCTCGTAAAAGCGTTATTTACAGAACCGATGCCATCAAGCTCTTTTGAAATATCGGCGGAAGTCAGGCGCTTTGCCGTGCCTTTAAAGCACATATGCTCAAGAAAATGGGAAATGCCGTTGTTTTCTTTATTTTCATAGTTTGAACCGGCCTCCACGAGGACAAGTACTGTGGCTGTGGGATTCCCTTTCATCGGCACCGTGATTATCCTCAAGCCGTTTTTCAAAACTTTTTTAGTA
>CAYPMZ010000029.1:0-6741 GCA_964412245.1 uncultured Candidatus Saccharibacteria bacterium | reverse complement strand
AGATCCATAAAATCATCCGCAGATTCTATAAGTTTTGCCGATGTTGATTTGCCAAATGAAACGACTTCAACTTGGCAATGATGCGTGATCTTTAAATACTCAACAAGCGGAACAAAGTCCCCATCGCCCGTTACAAGTATTACAGCGTCAAGCTTGGATGAAAGAGCAACAGCGTCTATAGCCATTCCCACATCCCAATCCGCCTTTTTCGCCCCACCGGCAAATATCTGTAGATTTTTGGTCTTTGTCGTTATGCCCATTTTCTCAAGTGCCTGGAAAAAACCTTTTTCTTCGCCTGATTCTGTGGTGATAACATAAGCCGTAGCTTTTATTAAAAGTCTTCCTGCCAAAGCGTCTTTTATGACTTGGCCAAAATTGACCTTTTTTCCGTATAAATTTTTTGCCGAGTGGTAAAGATTTTGCGTATCTATAAAAATACCAACCCTCTGATTTTTGTGTTTTATTACCATTGATTTTCTTAATGAGCGAAGCGAATTTTGAAAATCATGGCCCCGTGAAATGATTCGCTCTTGCCCTGTTAAATTTTAATTCTATTTAACAGGGTGAAGCGAATCAACAACGAAAATTTTGAAAGCTTTCAAAATTTTCGTTGTTATTTCACTGGGGCTTTCTCATTATTCACCGCCCTCTTTATTTATTAAAATTTACCCGAAGAAAATCAAAATGATTTTGACGGGCCGACCTATTAACTAGAAGTTTACCATATTGTCTTTGCGACGGCCTTTAGCTGCGAGCGGAGCGTGGCAGAAAGCAATCCAGATTTAATCTAGACTGCTTTCGCTATGCTCGCAGTAGGACTAAAATAAAATCTGCTTTCAGCAGATTTTATTTTAGTCCTACCTTTTTTGTTATAGCTTCGTATCTTTTTGGAGCGTGAGTCTGAAGATATTTTAAATGCTTTCTTCTGTCTGCAATCATGCCGAGCAATCCCCTTCTTGAATGGCTGTCTTTTGTATTTTTCTTCAAATGTTTTGTCAGCTCCTCAATTTTCTTGGAAAGTAAGCCAATCTGAGCTTCCGGGGAGCCAGTATCTGTGGCGTGAATAGCCACTTCCTTGATAACCTTTGCCTTTTTTGTCTTTGTTAACATGTTCAAAAGAATAGCATATTTCTTTAGAAAATGCAAGGAGCAGTCTCTCGTTCCTGAATATTGTGCGACATGGTAAAATGATGTCATTGCGAGCCTTTCGCTGCGAGCGAAGCGTGGCAGGAAGCAAACCAGATTAAATAATATGAATCTATTAGAATTAAAACGACAATATCTTGAATATATTGAAATAGAAAAAGGACGCTCGCTCCGCACCCTTCAGGTTTATGATCATTATCTCACTGTTTTTTTGAATTATTCAAAAATCACCGATCCGAAAGATATTACGGATGAGAAAGTCCGCGATTTTCGCAAGTGGCTCAATCGCCAATCTTTCGGCAACAACCGCGCCGGCCTGACGACAATGAAAAAAAATACGCAAAATTATTATCTTATCGCCCTTAGAACTTTTTTAAAATTTTTGGCAAGGCGAGGAATTAAAAGTCTGCCTGCCGACAATATTGAGCTAGCGAAAGTCAGCCAAAGAGTAATAGACCTTATATCACCGGAAGAGCTAAAAAGACTGTTAAAAGCTCCGGAAACTGAAGAAAATCCCGAAAAAAGGGCTAGAGGAAAGGCTATTTTGGAACTTCTATTTTCTACAGGTTTGCGTGTTTCCGAGCTCTGTTCTCTTACTAATGATCTGGATTTGAGCGTTGACGAATTCCCTATTCGCGGAAAGGGAGGAAAAGTGCGCGTAGTTTTTATTTCTCCCGAAGCGAAAAAAGCGGTGAAAGAATATTTGAATTTGAGAAAAGATATGTCCGATGCGCTTTTTGTAAAAATTGGCGACGAGAAAAGAAATTCCGGAAAAGTTTCCCAAGGACTCACCTTGAGGAGGAGCAAAGCGACGGGAAAAGGTGAGTCCTTGGGAAATTCTAAAAAGAAAGATTCTGAAAACGATGGCCTTACAAAAAGGTCAATTGAAAGGATAGTAAAAAAATATGCAACAATCGCCGGAATTTCCAAAAAAGTCACTCCACACGTCATTCGGCACATGTTTGCCACAGATCTCCTCTCAAATGGGGCTGATTTACGCTCCGTCCAGGCAATGCTCGGCCATTCCAGCATTACAACAACCCAGATTTATACCCATATGACAGACAAGCACTTGCTTGATATTCATAAGAAATTCCACGGAAAGAACAGAAGCTAGTTTCCAGTTGTGATATTATTAAATGCGTGAAAATACTTTGCTGGAATGTAAATGGCTTGCGGGCAGTTGCTAAAAAGGGCGCTTTAGGCAACATTTTTGAAATTGATCCGGATATAATTTGTTTTCAAGAAACAAAAGCCCATCCCGAACAGCTTCCGGAAGAGGTTCGCTCCCCTGCCGGATATTTTTCATATTTTGATCATTCCAAACTCAAAAAGGGTTATAGCGGTGTGGCAATTTACTCAAAGATTGAGCCGGAAAAGATAGAATATGGCATAGGAATTCCCAAGTTTGACGACGAGGGACGCACTCTGGTGGCCTATTATAAGGATTTTGTCCTGTTGAATGTATATTTTCCAAATGGCGGAGGCGGTCCGGAAAGGCTTAAATATAAGATGGAATATTACGATTATTTTTTGAAATTTATTGAAAAGTTGCGAAAAAAAGGCAAGAAAATTATTTTTTGCGGAGATGTAAATACAGCGCATACAGAAATTGACCTTGCTCGGCCAAAAGAAAATGAAAAGAGCACGGGATTTTTACCAATGGAAAGAGCTTGGATAGACAAAGTCATTAAGACGGGATATCAGGATATATTCAGAGTTTTGCATCCGAATAAAACTGATATTTACACATATTGGGATATGAAAACATTTGCTCGCGACAGAAATGTCGGCTGGAGAATAGATTATTTCTTTATCTCTTCAGACTTAAAAGAAAGAGTGAAAAGAGCCGAGATACTGGAAAATATTTTGGGAAGCGATCACTGCCCGATCTTATTAGAATTAAAATAACCCTTATTTATAGCCCTCTTTATAAAGGACAATTATAAAATCAATTATCCACAAATATGTCCTTTACTATATTTCTATATAAGCTTATAATTTTGACTGGATTGATTGAGATGTCCGATATGATGATTATGCAACAAGTCATCACATCCTCCTAAACATTTCATTCATAATTGTTCTTTACAGAAGGATTAGCTAACCTTCGAGACTGAAAGTTCGGCCTGATGAGATCTGTTTTTTCTCACAGTATTTATCATTTTTTATATTATAAAGATAAATACCTCTAGGGAAATCCTTCTCATGACGCCTTCCTTTCGACCACCGCTCAATATCCTATTTGATAAAGGTTATTGGGCGGTTTTTTTATTGGGAAATAAAGAAGAGAGGTTTCTATAATATTACATTTTCTAGCATAGAAATCTTTGAAATCAGTTTTTTCTTATCAATATAAACTGTTATTACATCAAATTGCCAGTCCGTTTCACCTGAAACACTCTGCCCTAGCAAGTAGGTTTGTATTGTTCTGGATAACCTCTGGAGTTTCCATGGGTGTAGGTTATCTTCAGGTCTATAATTATCAGTGTTTTGATCTGTCTGCCCGTCTAGAGAAACATGATCTAAGTTTTCACATGAAACACTCTTTACCTCAATAAAGTGAGTCTTCCGGCCATTTTTGGCTATTATGTCTATTTCCCCCCACTTTCTTAAGTAATTCCTATCTACGATTGAAAAACCTTTATTTATAAGGAATCTACAAGCCAGATCTTCCCCTAGATTACCGGTCTTTCTTTTTTCTGTTAGTTTAGTCATGTTTATCTTAAGGGAATCATAGCATCATTTCACATGAAACACACAAAGTGTTACTAAGAAACATTTTTTATGGGACAAGAAGATGTATTTTAGTATGTTAAAGTAATATTTTGAAAATATCCTTATTTTTAGGGATATTTTGATAAAAGACGCCCAAAATAGACATTTTTTCTTAGTCCTTTACACTGTCTTTAATTCACATGTACACAGAGTTATCCACAGATTCAATGAAAAATATCCTTATTTTAAAAGCCAGAAATGATTTTGAGGGTTTGGACCGGATTAAACTTAATTTTTATTTGTCTTATTCATCAAGATTATGTCTTATAAAAACTTTTTAGAATTATTATTTAATTTATATAAATCAAAATTTATTTTCTAGACAAAACAAAAAGCCCCCTTGATTATACTCGCGGGGCTACGAAACGAGTGTTGAAAGCCTGGTTAACTAATTCTACTTCTCTTGTGGTAAAACCTTGTTCCCGATTACAGCGCACGAAATGCGTCATCTGATCGGGCAACATGTCATCATCGTCATCAACGATGACGAACGTATCAACCGGATTTTGATTCAGCCAGGCTCGGATCTCATTTCCTCTGGACCCAGAAAGTTCCGGAGTGGATCCAACGATTGGGGGATTTGGCCATCCAGCTTGAGCTAGGCGAGCCAAGATCACATCCATACCGAATATCCTCCACGTCGAGGAAATTACCAATTCAGCCTGATTCCTTTCCGTCACTTCTCTTAGCAAGAGCACCGCCTCGCTGTTGAACAGGGAAAGACCTTCCCACTCATCCGCGGGTCGTCTGAATCTTTCAACCAAAACTCCGTCAATGTCCAGAAAGATCACTTGCCGAGCCATTTGAACCACCTCCTTTTGTCTCGAATCCTTATTAAGATTAACATCCTTTATATCTTATGTCAAATTTGTATTAAGGATATATGGCAGCAGTTTTTTGATTGTGCAAGCGCCGGGAATCGAACCCGGACCCAATCCTTGGCAAGGACTAGTTCTACCATTAAACCACGCCTGCATTTAAAAGGCATTATACATAAAAAAAGATAAATTCAAAACTATTTTTTTATTTATTAATTTGAAAAATAGGCCATTTAGCGTATTATGTGAAAATGCGCTCGTGGTGAAACGGATATCACAACAGTCTTCGGAACTGTTGTTGCGGGTTCGATTCCTGCCGAGCGCACAAAGTCTTATTTTGATAAAATATATTAATATGAAAAAAACTACGGAAGAATATGGCCCGATACCAAAAGTAGTTTGGAATATTTCTAACGATCTTAAAAAAACCGGTTTTGAGGCGTATTTGATAGGGGGTTGCGTTAGGGACATTTTACTCGGAATGAAACCGAAAGACTGGGATTTTACTACAGATGCCAAGCCGGAAGAAATCATAAAAATTTTTCCCGAAACATTTTATGAAAATGCTTATGGAACGGTCGGTGTCGTGAACAAAGATGTTTCAGATGAAACACTAAAAGTCGTTGAAGTGACGCCATACAGGATTGAGGGGGAGTATTCTGATAAAAGAAGGCCAGATAAGGTTATTTTCAGCAGTAAACTCTCGGATGACCTGAAAAGAAGGGATTTTACAATAAACGCCATTGCTTTAGATATAAAGGACAAAGGGAATAAGTCGGATTTTTATGAAGGCCACATAGAAGATTCATATAAAGGACAAGAGGATTTGAAAAATAAAATCTTAAGGACAGTGGGAGATCCTCACGAAAGATTTCAAGAAGACGGATTAAGAATTTTACGCGCAGTGAGGATTGCAAGCGACATTAATTTTGAAATTGATAAAAAAACAGAAGTTGCATTGAAAAAAGAAAATTCTTTACTTTCAAAAATCGCAAGAGAAAGAATCAGGGAAGAATTTACAAAAATAATTTTATCGGATCATCCGATGAATGGAATAAAACTCTGTCAAAAATTTTATTTACTAAAATATATAATACCGGATTTGGAAAAAACTATAAACATAGAGCAGGGAGGAACCCATATTTATGATGTTTGGGAACATTCTTTAAGGTCTTTGCAATATGCCGCGGACAAGAAATGGGGCCTAGAATTAAGGCTTTCTGCGCTTTTGCACGATATTGGCAAACCAAAATCTCGAAGGAAAGGGGAGCAAGGATCAAAAACATGGACTTTTTACGGTCATGAAGTTGTTGGAGCAAAAATGGCAGAAAAAATCTTGCAGGATTTGAAATATCCAAAAAATATTATTGAAAAAGTTGTGAAGCTTGTCAGAATGCATATGTTTTTTTCCGATACTGCGCAGATAAGTTTGTCCGCAGTCAGAAGAGTTATTGCAAAAATCGGCAAAGACAACATCTGGGATCTTATGAATTTGCGGGCTTGTGACAGAATTGGCACCGGCAGGCCAAAAGTAGATCCGTATCGCTTGAGAAAATATCATGCAATGATAGACGAAGCTCTTAGAGATCCTATTTCGGTCGGCATGCTCAATATTGACGGGAAGAAAGTCATGGAAACATCTGGCGAGCGTCCCGGTCCAAAAATAGGCTTTGTATTGCACGCTCTTTTGGAAGAAGTGCTGGAAGATCCAAAATTAAATAGTGAAGAATATTTGAATAAAAAGGCGGTTGAGCTGATGAAGCTTCCAGAAAAAGAACTTCGCGCGATGGGGGAGGAAGGTAAAAAGAAAAAAGAGGAAGAAAACGAAGAGGAATTGAAAGAAATAAGAAAAAGTCACTTTGTGGAATAAATCAGAATTTTTCTCGCCTATTCAAGTTTTTTATGATAGTTTAGTGCCTGTATCGGAGTGTAGTGTAACGGTAGCATTCATGCTTTGGGAGCATGCGATCCGGGTTCAAATCCCGGCACTCCGACAAAT
>CAYPMZ010000028.1:1296-6818 GCA_964412245.1 uncultured Candidatus Saccharibacteria bacterium | reverse complement strand
GTTTTGATCATTATAATGACAATAAAAAATATACTAAAAGTTTTACAAATGAATATTATTTTGACAATTATGATGGGGTTTCCGGTGACGCGATCGCTTGCCGTCATTGTGGTAAGATCATGGTTTCGCGTGGTGGTCATTTAACACTAGGAAGGTTTACAAAATTAATGATCAGTCATTTGTTAAAAGTTCATAATATTCAAATTGGTGATTACTATACAGAATTATTTTTAATGAAAGAATTGCAAAAATTAACAATGAACGCAAAAACGAAAATGAGTAATAATCGAGATGGCTAAAAGAAAATCTTTAGGTTTCAAAGGTGGCAAATCACTAGTGGTTTATGTTGGTCAATCGCAAACCGGAAGGATCAACGAATCAATAATTAATTCTGCACGTGACACCTGGAATAATTTAGAAGTTGGATGGCTAGAGAGATCAAAAAAATGTGTAAAAAGAATCTCAATAGAGAAAAGAACTAAAGACACAAAATTCGCTGGTATATGGTATGAATCAACATCGACATTAAAATTATTAGACTATGGAGATTCAGACCATGATTTTTATCGTGGTGTTTTGCTTCATGAACTAGCTCACGCATGGTATTTTAAAGAATCTAGATTAAGCGAAGATCAGATAAAAGAATTTTCCGAAGCTGTAAATAAATTAGAACCAATAACAGATTATACATCTAAGAATCGTACGATTTGGGGATCTGTCATGTATGCTAACGAGATCCATTCAGCAATAACCGAACACCTTTATACAAAAAATAAAGCCAACATTGGATCAGCTGAAAACCTAGAATTAATTTTAAAAGCTTACAATAAACTACATGAAGATGTTAATTAAATGAATGAAATGAAAATAAGAATAATATTTGTAACATACCAAAGAAACGGGGTTTCGGGTGATCCTTTCTACGTCTTAAAATTTGATTGGCAAGATAAAGAAGATCATGGAAATAATTTTATTGCTACATTTGAAATTGATGAAGATTCACAGGAAGTAATATCAACCACTTGTAGAATAATTGATCCATCTAGGCTTAATTTAAAATGGCGTGGCGATGTATTCGCACATTCGTTTAATCAGTATTTCAACCTTTTAAAAAAACGTACTGGAATACATAGAGTTTATCAGATACTGGATTTTTTTGAAGATGAGTTATAACCAATATTTTAATGTAATTTCCAAAACTGGCAGATCGGAATTAAATAGCTTTGACAAGAAAAAGATAACAATGGATCAAGAACAAATCCAAAAACACAATAATTTAGTTAAAGTAAGCTCACTACTTACTTTAGATGAATTGAAATTTGTGCAAAGCTCAAAGGGTTATCAAGTTATTGCCCTAGAGGATCAAGATGGAAATTTTAAAGGATGCTTTCCTTTAGAGTCTAGTGTAGAATCTACACTGAGAGCCAGTCACGATCAGCAAGGTCAACT
Source organism: uncultured Candidatus Saccharibacteria bacterium (assembly GCA_964412245.1). Lineage (GTDB taxonomy): Bacteria > Patescibacteriota > Minisyncoccia > Phycocordibacterales > GWA1-40-21 > Bog-1340. The sequence goes on along the minus strand of CAYPMZ010000028.1, from coordinate 5,369 downwards.
ACTTAACCGTAAGTTAGCTACAGGTGGTTAAGTGAATGATCTCCCAAATTTTTTCTAATCAAATGATAAATGATAAAAGATTTAATTTAGTAAAAAAATTAAATTTAAAAATTCATCCTTTAAATTATTGCTATAAATGTTCTAAACAGATTTTTAGTATTAATCAAAAAGTGTGTAATAATTGTGCGTTTTTTTCAGGTAGTTTAGATTATCCTTTAACACTTGAAAAGGTTTTAGAAATAAATTTTAATTCTGATTTAGAAAAAGGTTTTATTTCATGACAGTAGAAATATTTTCTCCAGCTACTAAAGATGTTAAAAATTATCAAGTAGGAGAAATAAAACCAGTTACTATAAACTCTCAAGCTATAATCCCAATATTAGCGGATAAAATCTATAAAGATCCATTATCAGCAATAAGAGAATTATACAACAACGAAGTAACAGCGTGCAAAAAAACACTAAGAGAAAATCCAGAAACAAAACCACATATAGAAATAAGATTTAATCCAGATAATCGAGAGTTAAAAATTACTGGCATTGATTCCTTAGGGATTGACTTACAGACATTTAATGAAATTGTCACAGTAATGGGTAATAGTGGAAACAATACAGGAGAAGATATTGGTTATTTCGGTTTAGGATTTTACTCTTATGTCAAAATATCAGAAAGATGTATCTTAAAGACGTACTCTAGAAAATCAAATGAAAAATACGCTTTAATCGGAAAATCAGCTTTGAGCTTTGAATTATTATCAAAGGATCTTTATACGGATCTTAATCAATATGGTACAGAAATAATACTTAGTGTTAAGGATGGAATTAAAGAGGAAACTATAACAAATAAAATAATCGAAATAACAAGATTAAGCGGAGTTGAAACAACTTACTTTATCAAAGATGATATTTACCCAATTAAACAATTTAAAGGAATAAAAGAATATTTTGAAAACTACTATTCAAGTTATTATAAAAATAATAACCCTAATTATTCTTTAGTTTATGAATATTTTGAAAACGATGACTATGAGTTAATTATTGGTTATACTATGCACAATTACCATAATATTGGTAATGGTGGTGAGATTGAAGATTTAAAAGAGTGTTATCTAGTAAATACGCCCATTAGTTTAAGCGAAGATAAAATAAGAGAAATTTTAGGTTATCGTGAACCAACATATTTAATAAATCTTAAAAACGAAAGAAAATTTAAACCTAAACCAGATCGTGAGCAACTTGAACAAGCTTCAGAGATTGAAGTTTTAACAGTAATAAAAGATCACGTAAAAGATAATATAAATAATACACTGGAAAAAAAGACTTATCAAAATGTTAAGGAATGGTACGCAGATAAACAAAAATATTTTCATGCACCAGAAATTTTAGGATGTTATAAAACTAAATCCTGTACGAATTCAGGAAACACGGTTTATTCTGACTACTTAATGAGAAATTTAAAAAAGTTTTTAGATTTTGAAGAAATAACAGAATTTTGCATATCAAAAAGAATAAGAAAAGACGTTTTCGCTTCCCTTGCAGAAAAAGGTGTTTTTTGTATAGCTGTGTTCGATGATAACGACTATGAAGGATTAATTAATTTTGGATTCATTGAATTGAAAAAATATTTAGGAAAAAATAAAATCAAAAGAGAAAAATCAACAAAAACAAAAACTTTTGTTTTCCACGGATCACACGATTATAAAGTTGGACAAGTAAAAGATAATGACATTGTGTTTAAAACTGATAATATTAAAGGTGTAATAGAAAAAATTAAACACTTTGGTTATAAAACCGATCCGATGATCTGGATAATTTCCGATAATGCAGATTATAAAAGAGCTATTGACATTTCAAAAATAAAGGATATGTTATGGAATAAGATTTTTGTGACCAATAAAGGCTTAATGACTTATCAAGATATTATAACAAATCATAATAAATTTTCATTTTATGCATATGATAATGATTTTTTTAATCAAAGTGTATTTATGAATACTACAAAATACAAAGGTATTGTTATCTATGGATCTGGATTTAATGAAGAATTATTTAGATTAGAAGCTCAAATAAATCAAAAATATCAATATAATCATCAAGATAATTTATACGAAATATCAGAAAAAGATATTATAAATCCTTACTTGAGAGAATTAATTTCAAGCAATTATTATAGTTTAAAGTGTAATCGCAAAGTATTCAATGCTATAAAGGGATTAAATAAATGATCATTGATTCCGATTATCAAACTTTAACCATAATAGATAAAGGTGGTATTAAGATCAGAAATTTGAATGACTATAATATTTTAAAATATCAGGAGTTTGACGGCAATAGAATAATCATAAAATTATCTGATAACTGCGAAATAGTCGAAACATACAACGAAGGAATTTTTAACGTTAATGTAGGATCGATCTCAATGCAAATTACAGATTATATAGAATTGGCAAAAAGAATAAAGTTCTGCATGGAAACAAAAACAGATCAGCCAATAAAGGATCTATTATTGGAACATAAAAAGGAAGAATTAAACCGAGAATTTTTAACTAAAGCCTTATCACACTATGGTAATAGGATTAAATTCAGTGACAAAATAATTATCGATGATATTTTTGCAATAGATGAAAATGGGCAAGCTTATTTTCTGATAAAAGAAAAACTTACCCGTTTATGTATTGTGGCGATCAATCATGAAGTTTTAAAGATGAATATTGATCACGCTTTAGGAAATATAAAAATAGACTTTAGAACAAAAGAAATTTTTTGCAAAGCATTATTTCTTTTATTTCCAGATAAAACAGACATGATATTTTTTAATCAATTACCAGAAGAAATAAAATCCAAGATTTGAAATAAAATGAAACCAATTAATTGTATTTTATACACTTTTGATCATGACTGGATAATTGATTCGTTTCATATTAGTATAAGATCGGCAAAACTAAAAATAAAATATTTGAAACAAAAAGGATTTAAAATATTCAGGATCTCAAGATAATGAACATAAACGAGCTTCCAATCATAAGACAAATTGGTCATTTATCAAAAACCTCTAAAATGCCTTGCTTTTCTTGGAGTTTATCAGCGTATAATTGTAAAAGTGACGATCCCATATGTAACAAAATATGTTACGCTAAAAAGGCTCATTATCCTTCTAAAGTGGTACAAGATGCATTAAGAAAAAATCAAGAATCTTACAAAAAAGAAAATTTTGTTAATGATTTCACATATATGCTAAAGATGTTAGATGCAAAATATTTTAGATTTTTTGACAGTGGCGATCTATTCGCAAGCGATAACCCCGATCTCTTAATGGAAAAAATTGCACAAATAACGGTTAAAAATCCAAATGTTTTATTTTGGCTACCTACGAGAGATAAAAAAACATTAATTAAATTTTGGAAAAAACAGAAAAAACCTTTAAAAGAATTATACCCAAATTTAATAATACGCTTATCAGCTTCTGATATGGATACTGATCCAGATTATAAACTAGCGAAAAAATTAGGCGTTAATGTTTCAAGTGTAAAAACTGAGGGTTATTCCTGTAAGGCTAAAAATTTTAATGGTACTTGTAATTTATGTCGAGCATGTTGGAATAATAATATTTTAGAAATTTCATATTATAAACACTGATCACTAGCGTTTTTTATTTTTTCAAATCTGCTTAAACCAATTTTTATAGTTGTATCACTAATATATTACACATGTGTATTGTAATATTACAACATAACAAAAAACCAGAATTTTTTATTGAAAATGACGTATATCGTTTTAATGGATCAATTTCTGAGAATGATGATAAAGAGCAAGAAAAACCAGATGGATCGTGGGAATATACCCAAGTGACCAGACCTCAGATTCAATATGAAACCGGACATAAAATTATTAGGTTCGAAATAAATTCTGTGAACAGAAATGCCTATGGTCCAGGGCTGTGAACAGGAATACATAGTGGTACCAGGCTGTGAACAGGAATATCCACCATGCAATCTGTGAACAGGATTACATGAAAAAAGGCTGTGAACAGGAATACATCAAATAGGGAGGGGGTTTTGTTACAATGTTTGTCAA
>CAYPMZ010000028.1:0-1196 GCA_964412245.1 uncultured Candidatus Saccharibacteria bacterium | reverse complement strand
AATGACACCAATTCAAATCATCTTAAATCTATTTTTCTTTATAACTTTGTCCTATTGCATATGCAAGGTTTGGATAATGAAAAAGTTCCACGAAAAGATAGGCAAGAAATTCATTCTTGTGTTATTATTCCCAGAGTTATTCTTTTGCTACGATATTGTTAGGAGAATAAGATGAACATACGTGATTATGAATCAGAAATATTTATGTATGCTATTGGGTGTGGCAGTGTTGGACTTGTATTGAGTTTGGTGAGCGTATTGCTGGGTTTGGTTTTTTGATGGTAACTACTCCAGCGTTATTATCTTATAGACAATTTAGAAAGGAACCTAAGACAAATGAATCTTAAATTCATAAAAAATAATTGTGGTTTAATTGGATGTTGGATTATTTCAATAATAATAATATTTTATATGGTTTTTACAAACTTTAACAATCCAAAATTATTAAAAGTATTAGCACTTTTTCCCTTGCTTGTAATTGGTGGTGCGTTTTCAATATTTGGAAAAGACCTTTTTAGAAAAACAGAGGGTATGAAATGAATCAAGAGAAAAAAGAACTGATTAAACTTTCAATTCCTATTTTCATAATGGCACCAATGATTATTATTGGATTTTATATTCTATTTTTAATAAATCAAATTCAAATCATATTTCTTCTTGGTGGGATAGGTATTATTTTTCTAGTTGTATCTCTATATATTTTTGGCGTATTTGATAGAAAGGAGATTGAAAAGAAATGAATCCAGACGACTCGCGATACTGCAAGCGTTGTAAGTGTATCATGGCATATAACGATAACAGGTGTGTAAATGAGGGTAGATTGCATTGAATAAAACCCTTCTTGATAATTGGAAAAATTCTGATTTAATTGGATTGAATCGTAGATTAAGTAACTTAGAGTCTGAAAAATCATTATACGATTGGAAACTAAAATCTGTAAAAGAGGAAATGGAGGTAATATCCTATTATATAGGATTGAGAGAAGGACAAACAAATTCATCAAAGGAGATTGACGAATGACGAAACTGTCAAAAAAATGGTTAATTATTTTTTTATCTGGGATAATAGTAATAATTTGGGATATACAAGATACACCACGACATCAACCACTTAATTTTATACTTGTTTTTGTAGGTATGGGTTTACTTGTTTATGGTTTTCCAAGAATGTTTATTTTTGAAGAGGAAAAGAAATGA
>CAYPMZ010000027.1:0-6834 GCA_964412245.1 uncultured Candidatus Saccharibacteria bacterium | reverse complement strand
GCATCAAGTAAGGCACAGTTGTAATGCAGTTGAAAATCCAGGCAAGCTCGGTGACTTGAGGAACATCAGACTGCTTGAAAAGAGTGACTTTTTTTGGATCAAGGCCGATGGCAAGATAATCCAAAGCCACATCCACTATGCCCTGCATTAAGTCTGTTCTGTTTTGAACAGTGGTAATGGCATGGTAATCGGCAATAAAAATATAGCTTTCAAACTTATCCTGCAGATCAACAAACTGCTTCATTGCGCCAAAATAGTTGCCTATATGCACCCTGCCCGTCGGCTGTACACCGGATAGGAGTATTTTTCTAGAATCTTTATTCATTTAAACAATTATAACAAAATAAGCTGATTTCACAAAGTAAAATCAGCTTACTTAAAAATTAAATAAATAATTAAAATTGTGAATGCAAATCCCCAATATGATACCCAGAACTTTTGATAAATTTTTCCTGAATTTGGACGTTGAACAAAACCATTTGGAGATTTCATATAAGAAAAATGGGGATAATAATAAGAAAAAATTGATTTATGATTTAGAAACTTTATATGCAAATTAAATAACTCTAATAAGTGAATGGAGAAATCCCAAAAAATCATTGCGGTTACTAAATATAAAATTAAATCTAAATTCATAAAACTATTTTTTATTCCAGCATCCATCTGGAAATCCTATCTTTTTTAAAATATCTGTAAAAGCAACGTATTCAATATTGTGTTCTTTATAAAAAGATAGACTTTCTTTTAATTCTGGAGTCTGATTCTTTTTATCTAGAAGATCACCGAAAGCGAAACTCTGTTTTGCTTCATATTCTTGATATCCAACTAAAACAATCTGAAGCGGTTTTTTATATAAACGAGGTAATTCACCATATTTTAATGGAACACCCAGTATTTTTTCTCCTGCAGTGCCAGTAGTACTCCAATTCCTACCTTTTACCTCATAAACATATTCATCCGATTCTAAATCTGGTTGATAATCTTTGTTCCTAATAGAGCTTTGCATAGGTTTGGCCTTTTTTACATTTTTCCTACCTAAAGAAATAAGTGCTTCCATAACAAGATCCTGACAAAGTAATGTTGTCCACTGTCCCCCACCAGTTCCAGAGACAATTTTATCACCCCATTCATCTTCAATTTTCTTTGATTTTTTTAATTTTTCAGCATTAGTAGTATTTTTTAAAGAAATAGGGGTAATACCTTCATAACACCAACGAATCACTTGAGGATTATTAAGTAAAGTTAAATTATCTTTTTTCATCTTATTTCTTTAAATCATTAAATCTTTTCTTTGATAATTCTAAATAATCCTTTTCCAAATCTATACCTATGAATTTTCTATTATTTATTACTGATGCAATACCAGTAGTGGAACTACCAGTAAAAGGATCTAGAACGACATCCCCTTTATTTGTGCTGGCTAAAATTATTCTTTTTAATAAATCTAATGGCTTTTGTGTTGGATGCTTTCCGTGTATTTTTTCACTTGGTTTCGGTGTTCCCATAGACCAGACTGAACGCATTTGAAGTCCTGGTTTTTTTAAAGCATCCTCTGGCCAAGTTCCGTCTTTCATTAAATCATAATTAAAAATGTGTTTTGCATTTTTATCTTTTCTTGCCCAAATAATAGTTTCGTGACTAGCCGTAAAAAAACGACAGCTTAAATTTGGTGATGCATTTGGCTTAAACCATGCAACATCATTTAAAACATGGAAACCTGCGACTTGAAGTGCATAACCGCATTGATAAATTGAGTGGTATGTTCCACTTATCCAGAGAGTTCCACTTGGTTTTAGTACTCGCCTAACAGCTTCTATCCATTTGAGATGAAATTCAAAATCTTTCTCTAATCCATTGCTTTTATCCCAATCTCCTTTATTTACACTTACCATCTTTCCAGCGTGTACCGTAAACCCACCATTTGAGAGTAAATATGGAGGATCTGCAAAAACCATATCAACTGAATTCTCTGGTAATTGAGCTAAAATTTTTAAACAATCCCCATTATACAAAACAAAATTACCTTCCATAAAATAAGGTTTGTCTTTAACTATTGAAAGTATTCTTCGTTCTGCAACTACCATATTAAAATATTATAGCATAATAAAACTGGTCAATCTTAGACCAGTTTTATTATTGATTAAATACTATTTAACCAGCTTCAAATTTGACCACATTCTACCTGCTGATTCTGTGACTAGAATTTCGGCTTTTCTGCCTGTTTGGGAAACAGTAGCTTTAGCTAAATTTATAACCTCAGATATACTTTTTGAAGTATATATGTCGTATTCAGCTCTTGGCAAATGATACTCTATACCATCATCTGAATTTATAGTTTTTTTAAAACCATTAACATTCATTGCTCGATGTAGTATTTCAAAATCTGAATACACACTACTATCTAATTCTACTCTAACTGTATATGAATTCATATAAATTATTATAAAATTTATCCTTATAAAATCGACCATGTTCGTAAAAAACAAAAAACGAGACCTCCCCGGTCTCGTTTTTTGTTTTTTACTTGAATGATTTAACGTTTACGTGATCGAAGATAATTAATCCTATTGGTGCAAATTTTATGTCTACTTTGTACTTTCGAAATTATGTCTCGCTATGTAGTTTTTGATGAACTTAGATCATAATATCAAATTTACAGAAAAAATGCAAGAGTAAAACTTGACAGATACATGTTTATAAGTTGTGGATATTTAAATCCCCTCTCCTTTCAAACCTTCAAAAGCTTCTTTGGCTTTTCGTGAAAGTCTGGTAGGAAGTTTTATGTTGAGTCTTATCAGCAAGTCGCCACGTCTATTTCCTGTTATTGGAACACCCTTACCTTTAATACGGAGTATCTGGCCGAATTCTGCTCCTTCAGGAACTTTCAGCTCTATATCTCCATCAAGGGTTTTGAGCATATATTTCCCACCAAGGAGCGCATCTGAAAGTTTGATATTGAGCTCTGTCACCAAATCCTTTCCTTCTTTTTTAAATAATGGGTCACGTTTAACATGAACTTTTATATACAAGTCTCCTGATGTTCCGCCCTTTATGGATTCACCTCCTCCGGAAAGTCTGATAGTCTCTCCATCATTTACATCTGATGGAATACTTACAGTAAGCTCCTCTTCATTTTTCAAAACTCCGCTTCCGCGACAGCTTGTGCATTTTTCTCTTGGTACTTGTCCTGAACCTCCGCAAGTCTCACAAACAGCTTCGGTCATAAATGTTCCAAAGATAGATTTTTGCGCTTGGCGAATCTTTCCGCTTCCACCGCAAGTAGGACATATTTCCATGCTTGTGCCTGACTTTGCTCCGCTTGCATTGCAGACCTTGCACTTTGATTGTTTGGTAAGGCGAATTTTCTTTTCCCCTCCAAAAACAGATTCATAGAATGAAAGTTCAAGGTCTATGGAAATATCTCTGCCTTTTTTAGTCTTAGGTTTTCTGCCTCCGCCAAAAAAGTCTCCAAAAATATCTCCGAGATCAAATTCAAAACTTTGACCATTTTGACCGCCAAATCCTGAGAAATCAAATCCTTCAAAACCTTGTCCGCCATAATTCGCCCCGGCACCTGAAGGTGCCGGGCCAGCGCTTCCAAAAGTGTCATATTGCGATCTTTTTTGGTCATCAGAAAGCACACTGTAAGCTTCACTTATTTCTTTGAATTTTTCAGAGTTGCCTCCTTTGTCCGGGTGATGTTCGTGCGCAAGCTTTCTGAAAGATTTCTTTATGTCTTCCTTACTGGCGTTTTTGTCTATGCCCAGGGTTTTGTAGTAGTCTTTATTAGCCATTGATTTTTAATTTTTTTATGATAACATTTTTTTGGAGTCAAACACTATGACAGGAGGTGGTTCAGATGAAAACAAAAATCCTTTCGTTCACGGCCCAGTTTTTTGGAAATCTAACAAATGATATCGAGAGAGGAACACGGGATATGCAGATTGTCGCCGTAAGCCATTCCGTTCGTCCTATTAGTGGAGCATTCGGCCAAGAGTATACGGCGATCATCGTGGTCAAGGTGTCAGATAAGAAAAAAGTGATCTGTTTTGTGGGCCGATATTCACCTTCAGGGTGAATATCGGCCTTTTTGTTTCGGCTATTTCGCCTCCTTGTATTCAGCATCTTTAATATTGTCGTCTTTCTTTTCCTCACTAGCTCCTTGCTGTGGTTGGGCTTTTGCTATAGCTTCACCGATCTTCTGCATTTCGGCTGAAAGAGCTTCTGTCGCCGTCTTTGTGGCAGAGGCATCTGTGCCATCTTTCTTTGCTTTCAAATCTGCTATCTTATCTTCAACCCCCTTTATAACTTCGGCAGGAATTTTCGCGCCATTATCTTTGATAGCTTTTTCCGCAGTGTAGATCATCTGCTCTGCAATATTTTTGACTTCAACTTCCTCTTTTTTCTTTTTATCTTCTTCGGCATGAAGTTCGGCTTCTTTCTGCATTCTCTCTATATCTTCTTTCTTCAAACCGGAGCTTGCCTCTATTCTTATAGATTGCTCTTTGTTTGTAGTTTTATCTTTTGCTTTTACATTGAGGATTCCGTTTGCATCAATATCAAACGTAACTTCAACCTGTGGCACGCCTCTTGGAGCTGGCGGTATGCCATCCAAAATAAATCTACCCAGGCTCTTATTGTCCTTTGCCATTGATCTTTCACCTTGCACGATGTGAATCTCTACGGAAGTTTGATTATCCGCAGCGGTAGAAAATACCTGGCTTCTAGATGTTGGAATCGTAGTATTTTTCTCCACCAAGTGTGTTGCCACGCCTCCCATCGTCTCAATTCCGAGTGCTAGTGGAATAACATCAAGCAAAAGAACATCTTTTACATCTCCTCTAAGAATTCCTCCTTGCACCGCGGCGCCTAGAGCAACCACTTCATCCGGATTTACAGAAAGATTCGGCTCTTTGCCAAAAAGATCTTTCACAGCTTTTATGATTGCAGGCATTCTTGTCTGTCCTCCAACCATTATGACTTCATTTATATCAGCGATCTTAAATGGAGAAGCTGAAATCGCTCTTTTTGCTATTTCAATAGATCTGTCTATGAATTCTTTTGTAAGGTTTTCAAGGTTTGCTCTTGTAAGCTTTAAAAGCAAGTGTTTTGGACCGGAAGCGTCTGATGTAACGAATGGGATATTTATTTCCGTTTCCATCGCCGTTGAAAGTTCTATCTTTGCTTTTTCCGCAGCTTCATCAAGTCTCTGGAGTGAAAGCGGATCTTTTCTCAAATCAATCCCGTTTTCCTTTTGGAATTCTCCCGCTATCCAATCTACAATCTTTTTGTCTATATCTCTGCCTCCAAGGTGAGAGTCGCCGTCTGTAGAACGGACTTCCACGACAGAATCACCGATTTCAAGTATGGAGATATCAAATGTTCCTCCTCCAAAATCGTATACCGCGATCTTTTCATTTTTGTTTTTGTTTAGTCCGTATGCGAGGGCCGCGGCTGTTGGCTCGTTTATAATTCGGAGGACATTTAGTCCTGCGATCTGACCTGCGTCTTTTGTAGCTTGTCTTTGTGAATCGTCAAAATAAGCAGGTACTGTAATAACAGCATCTGTGATCTTCTCACCTAGTCTTGTCTCTGCATCTGCTTTTAATTTGCCAAGTATCATAGCCGAGATTTCTTCCGGTCTGTAATTCTTTCCACTCATCGCCACTTCAACTCCCCCGTTTGATGATTTTAAGACATCAAAAGATACGCTTGCTTTATCTTTCTGAACTCCCGGATCGTCATATTTATGGCCCATAAATCTTTTAATCTGGAAAATCGTGTTTTTCGGATTGGTCACCGCCTGTCTTCTGGCTAGAAGTCCGGATAATTTTTCTCCTGTTTTTGTGGTAGCGACAATAGAAGGCGTTGTTCTTGCTCCTTCTGCATTTTCAATTATTTTTGGCGAATTCCCTTCCATTACCGCCATCGCCGAAAATGTTGTTCCCAAATCTATTCCTATAATTTTACTCATGTTATTTTACGAAAATTAAATCTACTAATATTAACGAAAACCTACGAAAACTTAACACAAAATAACACAACAAAAAGTTACGAGTAACTGCATTAAAATTTTCGCAGGTTTTCGTAATATTCGTTGTGCTAGTTTTCGTAGCCTGGAGCGCGAGTCGGTTGGCTTACAACAAACGCCAAATCCTTAATCAAATTTTTTACTTCAGCAAAAAACGGGCTTAGAATAGGGGTGATGTGTTCTGTCTCAAAATGCGCCGGCAAAGCTAAGACTTCTTCTTGTTTCTCTACTTTCTGACCGAGAATTTCTCCGTAAACAGCTTTCCAGGTATTTCCCTGCAGTTCAAATACAACAACAGCCCATGAGCCGTTTGGAAGCTGTACGTTTTTTCTTATGTATTTTGCTTGCCACGAGGTCAGCAGACTTTTCGTGGGTTGTCTTTGGATTGATAACATATTTTTAGATTTTATCATATTTGTCATTGCGAGCATAGCGCAGCAATCTAGGTTAAGTTAATCTGGATCACTTCGCTACTGCTCGTGATAACGGTATTCTGCAACCGTCACCTGCGGTGATACTACAATTCTGTCATTTAACATATAACCTTTCTTTTTTACAGATAAAATCGTCCCGTCTTTTGATTCGTTATTTACAGCCGTGTGTTCAACCGCAGTATGGAGCTTTGGATCAAACTTTTCTCCCACAGGATTCATCTCCTTAAAACCATAGTCCTTGAGAATCTTTATAAATTGAGAATGAATATATTCTATTCCTGTCCTCCAATTCTTATCTACTTTTTCCCAAGCTTCTTTATTTGAAAAAGCGCTTTCAAAACTTTCAAGCACAGAGATAAGCTCTGCGAC
>CAYPMZ010000026.1:0-6897 GCA_964412245.1 uncultured Candidatus Saccharibacteria bacterium | reverse complement strand
TCGTTGAGTTAATAATAAACAAAAAACGCTTAACAAAAAACTGCCTAGCAAAAAACAACAGGCAGCCTAGATGTTAAGCGTAGATTTTAGAATGGATGAGGCCGTCAGAAAAGGCCAACTCTAAACGATCAAAAAGTTTTATTTCCGGCTTATACCGATAAAGATAATTACGCAGTCGTTGGTATTGATTCTTATCTTCTCGATCTCTCGAAACGAATAAATTAACTGAGAGAATAATCAATAAAGAAAATAACGATAAGAGCAAATTCTTTTCTCTTAGTGCAGTGAAAAATCGTTGCCAGGCGCTGATGTGTTCAGAAATACTCATCTGGCAAAAACTCGATGAGCCGTCCATAAATGGGCAGTTTACCATCTTGCCATTCATATCCATGGGCATGGAGAATAAACTCCAAAAACTCATTACCACGAAGGCAATGATTGCTAAAGCAATTATATTTTTAGAATTCGAGAATATCATTAAATTTACTTTATCAAAAATAGGGAATTTTTCAAGTAACAAAAATGCTTATTCTAATCATCTAAAAACAATACTATCTCTTATTGCTTTTTTCCTCCTTCCCCCCTACAAATCCCCATCTTTGACCTTTTCTTTTGTTGGGGCTTGTTTTGGTTGCTTTGGGGCTGCCCTGGGTATGCTATCGTCACCCCTTGAACGATCTTACCGCACCATTTTGTGGATCATGCTCGCATCAATGGTCCACACATTGGCTTGATTGATAGTTCCGTTTACGTCGATAGCATCGCCTATATTAAAATCACTAATACCGCCTGTTTGGATAAATTTAGTATCAGGGGATATATTGATAAGCCAATCGCTACCCGCGCTTTTAACCATCAAAGAACTTGCACTGATAGAATCAATGGTCCCCTTCAACATAACCTTGCCATTAGGATTATCTGGTTTGGCAAATGCAAGAGGGGCAGCACTTCCCAATATTAGTATCAATAACGCTGTAACTATAAGATATTTTTTCGTTTTCATATTTTAGATTATTTGCGTCTTTGCCTAAAAACCCTTTTTCACTTTCCATGATTCTTTAAAAAAGTAATTATCTTATTTAAGGCCTCTATGATTGTCTTTCCATTTTCTTTATGTTGGCTGCCATCTTTAAAATAGATTCTCACTAAACAATCATCTGTTTTGTGGTAGAGACTAAACCTTCCTTTATAAGATAGTGAAATTAATTCTTGGATTTCTTTTTCCATGATTTTATCGGTTATGGGTGTAGTAGTTTATATACTGCTAACCACTTATTACTAATCAAATATTGAGCTTCCTTTAAAGAGATTTGCCCTCCACAAAGTTTTTGATGGAGATAGTTTTCTACGTCATCTTTCTGGTGAAATCCTGGTGTTGGCGATGCCGCTTCTGGCCAGAGATTGGCAATGTCGTTTGAACCACCTAGTTCCAAACTAATGAAATGGTCAACTTCGTACTGTCCAGCGGTGTGAGTGGCAATACCATATTCAGAATATGTTTGATTCTTCTCACTTTCTGGAACATTTCTCACGGTGCTTGAATAACCGGAAGTGCAGACTTGAGTTTTGGTAACGCTTGGGAATACGGCCCCTGGTGTGCAAGCATGATCTGGGAGAGCGGCATTAATATTACATCCTGTAGTTTTTGTTCTCGGGTCAATATGAAATTCACTAGTGACAAGCTGTCGTAGATGCTTTATTTCCTGGGCACTTTGGTATTTGTTAACACCATAGCCAATTCCTAAAAGGGCGGCGATTATGGATGTTGTTATGATGACCTTATGATGGCGTTTCATTTTTCAAAACTAGATTTATTTGTATCTTTAAACAATTTTTTATTGAATAATATTCCCTCCATTATCTGATACTTCCATCGCCTCACCATCATTTAATCGGACAACCTCATAACTATGTGATTTCTCCCAGTTATCGATCATCTCTTTTTCTTTTCGTTGGTAATGAGGCGTTATGACTTTATCGGTTATGTTTAATCCGGCCATATCTTTTAACCCAACATTATTAGGATCGAACGGAGCTGAAATAGAAATATCCGGGCACATAATAATACTGCCCGCACTCACACCCACATATACTTTGCCGCTATTTATAAAATCGATAATTTTCTTATCAAAGCCAGTTTTTCTGATTTCATCCATGAGATAAAATGTATTTCCGCCGCATACATAAATGGCATCACAGTATTCTGTATGCGCACTCTTGAGGTCATTTGCCCATACAATGCTTTCTTTTGGAATCCCCAAATTGACGAGCTCTTTTTCTGATTCATGCACGTACGACATTTCTACTTCTCCTTGAGCCGCCGTAGGAATAAAAAGAACTCGAATATTTTTAGGATCTTTGCCAATAAGTTCAATGAATCTTTTCCCGATCCTAGGGTTAACAAACCCATCTGAAGTAAGTAGTAATTTCTTCATGCGTGTTGGTCTATTATATCCTGATTTATGCTTTTCCCAAAGCTCTTTTACTTGTCCTGCTTCCATCATCATCTGCACTCCGGTCGGAGTCTCGTATTTATATAAAAGGCTCTCATACTCTGATTTTTCCATATCATTGGCAATGGGAATTCTGCGAATATAATTGGAATCAGAACCATCAGGATACGTGAACATATACTGCCTATATTTTATACCATCAGCTTCTGTAAAAATATTTATTTCCCGGGCCGAACCATTTTCAATGTGCTGCTCCATAGCCATTGTTAAAAATTCTTCTTTGCCCTTGCCATCTGACGCGTTCCAACAATCGAGCAGAAAATTAACCTTCATCCACTTAAACATGGACGGCCCCTCATTATTGGTTAGCAGATTCCAAGCTTTGCTTATTAGATCAGGTTTTTCACTTAGGAAAGACTGCTTAATCATTTCATACCAATCCTTGTAATCCATAGAGGCAAACTTTCTGACGTCCTCCTCTTTGTGGCCTTCATCTTTTATCTTCTTTAAAAGACTTTCGATTTCCTTAAAGGTGGCCTCTTGCTCTTTAATACGCCCCTCTTGTTCCTTTTTTCTCCAAAATATCTCACTGGGAGAATAGGTAACATACAGTATGATACCCTTTTTATAGCCGCTGATTTCTTCAGCGTAATTTTCTCCAAACACAATGCATAAAATAGGATTTAGTTGATCAATAATTTCTTTGTAACCAGTAAAACCGCAGAAATGAAGCTCTCCTAAATCAAATTTCTTCAAAAATTCCTTAAAATAATTATCTGCCCTTATTTCTGATGACTTATGTTTTTCACCGTTTTCAATAAGGGGTTTATACCCTACTATCAAAGTTTTTATTTCCATATATTTTTCTATATAATTATTGTCTCCCATATTCTACTAATTTAGTGAAAAATGTAAACAAAAAAACCAGATTATATATCCGGATTTTTTGTTAATCTAATTATGCCTATAGATTACTTTAAAATTTTCTTATAGTCTTTCTTGTCGCCGCCGATACGGACATAATACTCGCAACCATCGACCCAAATTTTCTTGCACTTGCAATACGTGAATTTTTTATGGGTATTCCAATAAATCTCATCGCCACAATGAGTGCATTTATAATAAGTTTCTTTTTTACTTTTTAGCATAGTATATTACTTGTATTATGCAAAAATGCCATTTTTTGCATAGTATATTGTGTAAAACCTCATTTGGATCACTGTACTGCACAAAAAACTCTTATTTTGTGCAGTACACTTGTTTTAGTGCACAAAAAGTCTCTTTTTTGACCACTACAGTTATTTTAGTGGTCAAAAACGAACTTTTTGTCTATCTTTTCCCTTTTAGCATCCTATCAAACGCTTCAAGATTCCCTAGGGCATCGTGGACCGGATTATGATCATGCTGCGTAACCCGTAGCTTCTTCCATGAAGAGCTATCGGTGAAATCCCCAACCAATCCTGCATAGAAATCACCTATTCTCCTGGCCGAATGACCAAACGGATTTCTGCCAAGGTTTTTCCAGAAACCATCATTGATCCATTGCCAATCAAAAGCTGGGTTATCACTTACGAATATAGGATGTTCGTTGTTGGTGACTTTCAATAGCCACTGCTCAAATTTCTCAAAGACTTCTTTTTCATCAGCCAGCTTCTTTGGCATATTTGAAGTGCTGCCTTCCGCCGGACTTCGCTCTGCTAATATCCCGTGGAATTTATCCCTGGATGGATAAGCAACAGCTCCGAATTCAGTAAGCACTCCGGTGCTTGGTGACTTGCCGTAGGCTTCACAGTCGACAAAGATTAAGTTTTTAATTTCTCTATCCATTAATCAACTACATTAAATTTTTTCCCATGTTGTTCTTCCACGATTTCTAATGTTGCCGCTATCGATCCATTACTTGATTTCTTTAAAATCAGTCTTTCTCCGTAAGTGTTAAGTAAGGGCGTTAAAACCTCATCTCCCCAGCCAGGAGAAAAAACCTCTACTCCTTCAAAATTTATTTCAATAGTTTCTTTTTCCTTTAAATCTTTCAAGAGTGATTGCAATACCAAAGTTGCTTCTCTTCCCGAAGGGCGAGACATGAGCATGGTGCCGAATTGTTTTAGCTTTATAACCATAACATTAGCCTAATTAAATTTACTAAAAAACTGGAGTAATTTCCAGTCTCAGTGGGCCTTCTACAAGTTAGAAAAGCTAGTTAAAATTAACTATCTCTTCAAATCGAATGTCCAGTTTATGAATCATGTTTACCGAAGCAAAAAATTCATACGTATTATTGTTATGGCCAACTGCTTCTTCTTTGTCCGGAATCCTGGCTTTGATTCTTAAGCTTCCGTCATCGAGTATATTTACTTCTTCAATCCATTTTCTGGCAATATATTTTCGCAGCTCAAACGGAGGGTTGTCCATTTTCTTACGATACAGCCTTCTGGTCTCTTCAATTTCTTTTTCGAGCACGCCGTCATTTTTAATTTGCTCCATTTGATTTTTAAGTTCCGCCATTTGGCGATCCAATAACATTTCTTTCTCATCAAGCTCACTAAGTTTGGATTTTAAATCTGATTTTGAATAGGCCGAAATCCCCTCTTCCGAATATAAGTCAAAGAGGTTTTTCCTCTTGTTTTTTAAAATAGTTTTCTCGACAAACAAGTGGTCATACGAATCTTTATTCGAAACTTTGTCCTTCTCTTTTTTGACCCGAAGATCCAAAAGAGCGTTCTTGATTCTGTCTTTATCGTTAATCAAACTGCTTAAGAATGCCCATACTGCCGCATCTAATTTTCTTGCGCTCATACTCCTCGATTTGCAAGGCGGCTGGTTCATATTAGACGTGAAAGCCTGGGGACATCGATACAAAAGCGATCCGTTTTGGATCCTTCCGCCATAGCTTCTGCCGCATACCGCACACCTTACGAATCCTTGGCAAAGAAACTCATATTTGGACATTTCAATAGGATGCTTAGCCCTGTGCTTGAGAATATCTTGAACCCGGTAAAATACTTCATCATCAATAATTCGAGGAACTTTAATCACTTTCCAGGTATCTTTCGGATTCGCCCTTCTGCCAGTAAAACGGTACTTCCGTATTTTATGAATGTGAAATTTGGCAAGACACGGGGATGATTTTCCATGATATTGATTTCCGATATAGGTTTCTCGCATCAATACTTTTCTCACCATTGAAGTTTGAAATAATCCGGGCTCACTTCTACCCTTGCCCCTAGATTTAATTCCCTCCTTCTGTAATTGCACTGCCACCATCAGCATGCTTTCATACTTAAGGTACAAGCTGAATATTTTTCTTACCACCGCAGCTTCTGTTTCGTTAATTTCGAAAGAAGCATCAGTCCCCTTTTCCCGATCTCGCCGAATATGCTTGTAACCATACGGCGGATAAGAACCGATGAGTTTTCCTTCGGATAACCTTCTGTTTTTACCAGAAGTAAATCTTCTTTTGATTCTGCCGCGCTCAATTTCATCCATCGTCGCTTCAATGATACCCATGATCTTCCCTAGATCAGAATCATCTTCTCGTTCTTTGCCCATCACCTCAATTTTTATACCAAGCTCTTTAAATTCATCCCTCAAAATCAATGACAACTTCACATCTCTGGCCAGCCGATCGCTGGCCCACAACCCAATCACTTCAAATAGGTGCTTCTGGGCGTCTCTCCTCATTTCAGTAAGACCGACGCGATCAGGATCAGCGCCCGATCCCGGATTGTCTTTATAGACTTTAACTATTTCATCTGGACTGTAAACCTTATTCAGATCTCTTAACTGATTATCGATCGTTTCCGCTTTTTCTTGGTTATCGGTGGATACTCTGCAATACAAGGCAACCTTCCTCATGTCTTTTTATTCTTCTGCCACCTTAAAAAGTATCCCGACCTCTTGCGGCGACCTTTGTCTTTTGATCCGCTTGGCCGGCCCAATGACTTGCCTCCTGCTCTGGCCCGGGTCAATCCTGCCTTGGTTCTTTCGGAGATTCTTTTGCGTTCCTGTTCGGCAACCCAACTAAATATAGAAATGAGCAACTTCCCTATCCCCTCATCCGACGTATCAAGCCAGGATTCCTGCAGACTTTTCAAAGCCACGCTGCTTTTTCTTAACTCCTCTAAGTAATGCAGCGTATTTGAAATGCCCTCTCTTGAAAATCGGTCTAATGACCAAACCAATACCATGCCAAATTTTCTTTCCTTGGCGTCTTTGAGCATCTGCTGGAACTGCGGTCTGTTAGAATTACCACCCGAAGCCAGATCGATATATTCATGAACTATTTCCAAACCCAAGGATGAGGCCATATTCCTTAACGGCTCTCGCTGGTTATCCGGAGTCTGGCTTTCGTCATTTTTACTGACCCGTAAATAAATGGCACACTGTTTAGTTGTGATCATATTTTTGAATTTTACCTTCGGACGGGATGGTAACGCTGCAACAC
>CAYPMZ010000025.1:0-7022 GCA_964412245.1 uncultured Candidatus Saccharibacteria bacterium | reverse complement strand
TGGATAAAATACCAGAGGAAACATTCGTGCCGGATATGCTATTTTTTGTCCATGAAGCATCACCACTTTCAGTCACCGAGCAGGAATTCGCATTGGTTGCACTCCAAGAAATATTTGTAGAACTATTGTAAGGAATTGAAGAAGGTGTGGCAGAAATAGTAACAACTGGCGACGAAACAGTTGCTACTGTCACACTTTTTGAGGCAGTTTCTCCGGATAATCCCGTGCAGGATATTGTAAACGTAGTGTTTGTTGTCAGTGCCCCTGAATTTGCGCTTGTATTGCTTATATTAATTCGTGAAAATTTCTGAACACGATTATTGCCTGTATCCGAAACATATATATTGCCGGAGGAATCAAGAGTTATTCCTCGAGGAGTGTTGAGCTGCCCATTTCCAGAACCAAGAGTCCCAAACTTGGAAACAAAATTTCCTGAAGAATCAAATATTTGAATGCGATTATTATTTGAATCAGAAACATATATATTATCAAATGAATCAAGCGCTATTCCTCGAGGACCATTAAATTGTCCGTTGAGAACGCTCCCAGAAATACTCGTACCGGTAGTGTGTGTGCCAGCAGTTACCCCATTAAAGCCGAGCCACCAGACAAAGTTTCCGGCGGAATCAAATTTCTGAATACGACTATTGCCATAATCTGCAACATATATATTGCCGGAGGAATCAAGCGCTATCCCTTTGGGACCATTAAACTGTCCATTGCCAGTGCCGGAAACACCGGTACCGGTAGTATGTGTTCCTATAGTTGATCCGTTATAACCCAGCCACCATTTAAAAATATTATTGGAATCGAATTTTTCAACGCGATTATTGTTTGCGTCAGTAACATATTTATTAGCCGAGGAATCAACGACTATTCCGTAAGGATGATCAAACTGGCCGGGAAGAGCGCCATAAGAGCCGAACGAAAGATAGCCTGAAGAATTAATTCTTTGAACTCTGTTATTGCCGCTGTCCACAACATACAAACTGGAAGGATTGAGAGACATTTCATATGGACCAATAAACTGACCGAGACCGGAACCGCTGGAACCGATTGAAGAATAATTTCCTAAAAGATCGCGTATTAAAATACTATTACTGTTAAGATCCGAAACGTATATATTGCCGGAGGAATCAAGAGTTATTCCGGTAGGTATAAAACCGCCAAATTGGTAAAAATAAACGAAGGAATTAGGATTACCATTTTTCCATGGACTGCCATTTTTAGTTATTGTGCAGGAAGCGACGCTGTTTGCGCTCCAAGAAATAGTTGTGGAAGCGCCGGCGGCAATTGGGCCGGCTGGTGAAGCAGAAATATTAACAGAAAGAGGCGGAAGAACTGACACCACTACGCTCGGACTGGTCACAGTCCCTCCATTGCCGGTGCAAGAAAGCGAATAAGCTGTATTTGATGTCAAATTGCCTGAAGAAAGTGTGCCGCCATCATTATTATAGTTAGTTGACCAAGAAATATTCTGATTGTTGCCAGTCAATGTGCAGAAATTACTATTAGTTGATGTCCAATAAAGAGTCGCGGAACTACCATAAGGAATTGGATCAGAAGTGGTGCGAAGAGTAACGGTTGGCGGAGTTGGATAAACTGTTACAGATACTCCGTCGCTTGCTCCCCCGTATGATCCAGAGCATGATATTGTAAAACGGTAAGTTGTTTGGCTAGAACCTCCAGTTAAGGAGCCGGAATTGGCAGAACCGGAAGTGCCGGATGAAAACCAATATCCGTTTTTATAGATCGTGCAGTAAGTAACATTGCTTGAATTCCAAGAAATAGTAGAGGCACTGCCAGAATAAACGGAAGCGGGTGAAGCAGAAATAGCGGCGGAAGGGACAGGAGAAGGAGGGGATGGAGGGCAGGTAGGTTGAGGATTTGAACCTGAAAAAACATCGCAAACTAATCCTATATCGTGGGCACCATAAGCACTTCCTTTCCAAAACTTTACAGAAACGGAGTTTGAGCCAAAATTGTAATCTGGACTACAGTTGCCATTTGATCCAAGCTTGCAATCATAATATTTGTTAGTAATCCAGTTTTCAACGGAATAATATAAATTATAAGAGGGACTATACACACCAGATACTACTACAGTAAAATTTTGTGTCCCACAGCTTCCCCAGACAACATGGCAAGAAGGTGAGGCGTAAACCTCCCCGGCTCTAAATAATCCAGAAAGTCCGATAAGAATAAAAATAAAAACTTTCATTGCGGAGTATTTCTTTTTATAAATTAAATATCCAAGGATTGATGCGAGAATTATCAGAAGAAGAATAAAAATGATTTCAGTCGCAGATAGAGCGCCGGATGTAATCTTAAAATCTTTTGAATCAAGAGTGTTTCCGTTTTCATCAGAAATGGTGATATTTGCCTGGGGATTTGTGCAATCTTTGATAATTGATATTGGAAAATTGATTATGGAAAAACTGGATATTTGTTTTGACGTTGTAGCAGAACAGTTACCAGAGTTGTCAGATACAATGATAGTCATTGTGCCTGTGCTAGTTTGGGTTGAAAAGATCTGCAAGTTAGCATTCTCCCCTCTCATGTAAGAAGTTTTGTCAAAGACTACGTTTTGGATTGTTCCTCTTGCGCCTGATATAGAGTAGTTGAACGTGACATCGTTGGATATTGTTTTTCCGTTGTTTGCAAGGAATAGGGTGACAACATAATCTTGGGGTTGTATGGCTATTGGTAAATCTAGCAATATATTGTTGTCTCCTTTCTTTATTGTAATATTTTCTTTAGTACCTCCCGTTGTTGAAGCAATATCGCCGAATATTGAATGAATTCTTGTAATAAAATTTGGCGAAAGTACGACATCTGTGGAAAAACTGCTTTTGACTGCGCATGTCGCAGTTAATTTGCTTGATGATCCGATGGAAGCGCTTTGGCCTGACAAATAGTGGTTTGCATCTGCGATGAGACGGCAGGAATCAGGAACGATTTCAACAGTGTTTGAGATATTTTCTGTAATATTTATATCGCCAAGAAACGCAAGTGCAAGCATCAATCCATTTTCATTTTTTACATCAATAAAAAGGCGGTATGTTCCGGCAGAAAGTTGCTCTGGTATGATGTAATTTATGGTTCTCGTTGTAGTAGAGTTTTCACTGAGAGAAAGTGTTTCTGCGTATAATTTTTCATCTGCTGTAAACTCTCCATTTATTGTGGCTTTTGTAAGTCGGACGGCATATTTTACCTGTGGCTGGGCTCCGGCTCCGTTTGAAAGATTAAACGACAATGTAAAGTTTCTTTTGTCTTGAGAAGCTATTTTTGCATTATTGATCCCGACTGTTGCAACGACGGTTCCTCTTTGAGATGTTGAGGTTGAGGTGAGGGCAAAAACAGAATTGAATGAAAAAAGGCATAGAAGAATGGATAGAGTGAGAGTTTTTTGAGAGAAATTCATAAAAACTGTTTTTGAATTAGTAAAAATTACAGCGTGATTCAAATAATATTATATCAGAAGACTGATAAAAGAAAACCTCGCCATTCTCTGACGAGGTTCTTCCCTTCTCGGCTTTTAGCCGGTTGTTAAATCTTTCCGGAGTTTCTTAAAAGGTAGAGTCTGATGAGCGGGATGGCTCCATGAGCTAGTCCGATACCCGCCAAAAGACCTGCCAGAAAAAGCAACTCAAGAAAGACAAAGGGAAGCTCAAAAACCACACCGAAACCAATGAGAATCATCGTCCCGATTGCCCCAACCAACAAAGTCGCTTCCAAAGACATTCCGGTGCCCGTCAAAAGACAGCCGAGTTCAAAGATAAACCCGAGAGCAAGCCCGAAGCCGATTGAAACGTTCATCCCAAACCCCGGTAGCTTGATCATCTTGCTCATTCTCTCAATATTCATTGGGGCCCCCTTTTCATTCTGCCATCTGAATTGAAGAACTTATTAAATCTCGCTCAATAATAAAAAATAAATCTCTCTTTGTCAAAAGATTATTTTCAATTTGACAAAAAAAATCAATTTGATATGATTCAAAAGTAACGAGTTCGCCAGACGGCGAGCTTATTTTTTTAAGTAAATTCAGGAGCGTAGCGACTTTAATTTACTTAACCCTGTTAAATACCCCGTGAGAATACACGGGGTGGATTTGAGAGAATACTCAAATCACATTTAACAGGGTGATATATTTATTAATAATTGAACGATAGCAAGTATTTTAGAATAACCCCAGTGAAATATGTCCGTATTCTCGGACTTTCACGGGGTGATGATTTTCTAAAGCTTACTATCGTTCGCTAAGAAAATCAATCATGATAGACCTAAAAGTTATAAACTCAGTAATTGAGCAGATGGAGCAGGAAAAAGGAATACCAAAAGCCAAAATGCTTGAAGCCATAGAAATGGCTCTGGCCACCGCCTACAAAAAAGAATACGGAAAAAGAGGGCAGATAATAAAAGCAAAAGTGGATCTTTCAAGCGGAAAGATGGAATTTGTCCAGATAAAAACCGTGGTGGATAAAGACAAAGTTGTCATCCGTGAAGAAAAAAAGAGTGATGTGGAAGCTGAAGAAAAATTCAGAAAAACAAGAAAATTTGAGGAAGAAAAAGAAGAATTAAATGAAAGCGGAGAAAAAATTGTTTACTACAATCCCGAACATCATATATTCCTGCAAGATGCAAAAAAAATAAAAAAGGATGCAGTTGTCGGAGATGAGCTAGTTTTCCCTCTTGAAGAAAAAAGCGATTATGGAAGAATCGCCGCCCAGACCGCAAAACAAGTTATCATCCAAAAAATAAGAGAGGCAGAAAAAGTCTCGGTATTTAATGAATATGGAGAAAAAGAAGGAACTATAGTCACCGGAATTGTCCAAAGACTTGAAAGAGGAAATCTTTTTGTGGACATGGGAAGGGCCACTGCAATACTGCCATTTGAAGAGCAGATTCCCGGAGAAAAATACAAACCCGGAGAAAGAATTCGCGGATACTTGTATAAAGTGGAAGAAACTCCAAGAGGAATTTTCTTGAGACTTTCAAGATCGCATCCAAAATTTTTGGAAGAATTGTTTAAAATGGAATCTCCGGAACTCGGTTCGGGCGTTGTTACCATAAAATCAATAGCCCGAGAAGCCGGTTCAAGAACAAAAATTGCCGTTGTCTCAAAGGATGATCATATTGATCCTGTCGGTTCGCTTGTCGGACAGAGAGGAGTTAGAGTAACAACTGTAATGTCGGAAATCGGCGGAGAAAAGATAGACATAATAGAATGGTCGGCAGACCCGAAGAAATTCATAGAAGAAGCTTTGTCGCCGGCAAGAATTCTCTCCGTATCAATAGATGAGAAGGAAAGAAAAGCCGAGGTGGAGGTTGCTATGGATCAGCAATCTTTGGCTATCGGAAAAGGGGGTCAAAATGTCAGACTCGCCGCAAAACTTACCGGCTGGAGCATAGACATTATTTCCGTTGAGGGAGAATATGTGGAGGAAAAACAAGAGGAAGACAAATAACCGACATCACATCCCCGAGGCTCCACCTCGGGGATGTTTTTAAATATGAGCTTGCAAGGCCATTGTAAGATGTTATACAATTAAACGTCTAAAGAAATGAGGGTCTGATTTTATTAGAATCAATAATTAACAAAAATATGAAAAATATATATTTAGCATCGTCAATCTTATTATTGACCTTTTCATCGGGAGTGGCCTTGGCCGAAACTTCTACGAGCACCGCAAGCTCAACTGTGCGAGAAAAAGTTGATGAACGCATACAGGAATTAAAAAACAGGATAGCTTCTACGACAGAAAAATTGAGAAAGGAAGCAAAGACTGATCTAGAAAACAGGATTGGAAAAAAACTGGACAAAGAGAGAGAAAAGATAGCTAATGCTTTTGAGGAAGCTCTTAAAAACTTAAAGAAATTGGCTGACAGGGTTGAGGCAAGAATCGTAAAATTAGAATCAAGAGGAAATAATTTATCTTCCCAGAGAGTTCTTTTGACAGACGCAAGAGCAAAAATAACAATTGCCGAGGGAGATGTGACTGTTCTTGAAAATATGCTCGCCTCAACAACTTCAACAACGACAAGGAAGACGATATTGAAAAGCATAAAAGTTCAAAGCCTAAAAACCAAAACTGACATAAAAGCTGCTCATAAGGCAATAGTTGGCGTTATAAATTCATTGAAACCAGGAAAAGAAAGAGAAAAAGAGGCAACCACGACATCGTCAGGAAATAATTCAACTTCTACCGCCTCATCTACCTCGTCAACTTCTACAAACTCTACAAGCTCAAATCAATAAAAATTAATAACGGTCGGGTTTTTATAAAAAGAAAATAAAATGCAAGAACAAAGTAAAAATGGCGTAGGTTCAATGGTCGGGGTTGTTATCGTAATATTAGTTCTGATTATCGGGGGAATCTATTTCTTTAATCAGAGAATTGAGAAGCAAAAACAAATGGGTGCCGCGTCTGATGATGCAGCCTTGGCGCAAGATTATAATAGTCTGCAAAGCGATGCTTCATCAATGAATTTTGACAATCTTGGGACCGGGGTAGATCAGCTCAAATAGGTGCTAGGTTATAGGTTCTAGAAAATACAAAACAAAAAGACGGTTCGCGAAGCGAGCCGTCTTTTTGCATTTTATTTATTTTCTGCTAGACTGAAATTTCTATGAAAATTTATAAAATAAAAGAAATTAAAAAACTTCCAGATTCTGAAATGGAGATCATAGCTGAAATTTCAGCAAACGCCTTAGAAGCCTACAAAGACAGAGCTTTCAAGAAAATCAAAGAAGTGGCTGAAATGCCGGGCTTTAGAAAGGGTCATGTTCCGGATGCCAAACTAAAAGAAAAAGTTGGTGAAATCGGAATACTTGAGGATGCGGGAGAAATGGCAATTAATGATTGTGTGGCAGAAATAATTGTAGAATCAAAAATAAACTTTCTTGGCCATCCGCAGATAGCCATAACCAAAATCGCGGCCGGCAGTGCTATTGAATTTAAAATAAAAGTGACGACCATGCCTGAAGTCAAACTCGCCGATTATATAAAAATTGCAAAAAA
>CAYPMZ010000024.1:0-7043 GCA_964412245.1 uncultured Candidatus Saccharibacteria bacterium | reverse complement strand
TAAGGAGAAAAACTACGCGCTCTCACAAGACAAAGAAGCGTCTTGCTATTAAATATTCTAGAGTAAATAAAATCTAATATTAAAGCTTTTTCAAAAGCATTATTATTTATTCAAAATAATGATAAGAGAAAAAAGCATATTCAGGATTTTTGAAATAAGTCTGATTTTAAAAGCTATAAATGCGGCGATAGAAATAGCCGGCGGATTTGTAGTTTTGTTTGTAAACAAGGTATTTTTAATCACTTATGTCCTGAATCTTTTGCAAGGGGAGTTAACTGATGATCCTAGAGATTTTATCGCTAATTTTATCGTGAACTCGGCAGCAGCTTATTCCATAGGTTCGCAGTATTTCTTTGCCGTTTACCTCTTAATACATGGTTTTATAAAGATATTCCTTGTAATATCTCTTTTTAAGAAAAAACTTTGGGCATATCCGACGGCCATTGCCGTATTTTCTTTATTCACAGTCTATGAATTATACAGATTGAACATTACTTACTCATTATGGCTTTTGGGCCTAATTATTCTTGATCTTATTATCATATTATTGACTATCCATGAGTATAAAGTTAAAACTGCAGCCATTAAAGGTTATAAACAGAATTTTGAGTCGGTCATAGAAGATTAGCCACTTGTCGTATATTAACCTCGTAGTATAATTATAGCCAGTTAAAGGTCGTTTAATATTTTTTATCTTAAAAAATAATATGAAAAAGATGAGTTCGTTAGATTGGGTATCATATGTGCTTATTATCGTCGGCGCATTGAATTGGGGCTTAGTAGCTCTCAACTTTAACCTCGTTGATTATATTTTTGGCACAGGTTCTACTCTATCAACAATCATTTACGCTCTAGTAGGCCTATCAGCTATCTACTCGATATTTTCTATGAAGAAAATGTCAAGTTCAATGATGTAATCTAGAAGGATAAAAACTCGGCGCCTTAAGGCGCTGGGTTTTTGTTTTTTAAAATGGTATATAATTAAGCATTATGCCTAGGATTATTCACGGCTTTCACCTCACCAGGAAAAGAACGCATAAAAGGACGACTTTTTTATTCTTGGCTATTATAATTTTGGTTATTATAACGATAGGTTTTTATTCCGGTAATTCTTGGAGCGCGCTTGTGAGTGCATTAGCGCTCTCTTCATTTCGGCTTATTATCGCTTACGCCATTTCTTTGATAATCGCCACAATTGTCGCCGTTTTAGTCAGCAGTAATAGAATCGGCGATTCCCTCATTCCTGTTTTTGATCTTATGCAAAATCTTCCGTCTTTTGCCCTAATACCTCTTTTTGTATTATGGCTTGGATATACAAATTTGATGACAATTGTTTTTGCCGCCACATCTATCATATGGCCGATACTTTTTTATATGCTTCATGCTTTGAAAACTGTAAGCAAAGACAAGGAAGATGCCGCAAAAATTTTTGGCGCTACGGGATTGAAAAAAATGTTGTTTTTTTCTTTGCCGGTAGCTTTTCCTGCCGCAGTAACTGGCTCTATCGTTGGTTTTAGCATTGGTTGGGAAGCGATTATCGGAGTAGAAATTATAGGCCTCTCAAACGGCATCGGAACTTTTATAAATAATTCATCAAGTATGGGAAGCAGATCATTGATATTGGGCTTGGCAGCGCTCCTTCTTGTCGTCTTTTTAATTAACAGGCTTGTCTGGATGCCGCTTCTAAAAAAATCACAATTATATGCAGACTAGAATTCTAAAAACATCAAACATTTCTTACATATATAAAGATGAAGAAACCGGCGAAAAGCTTGATGTGCTGAAGAATATTTCAATAGATGTATATCCAGGAGAATTTGTTTCCATTATCGGACCTTCTGGCTGTGGCAAATCAACTTTCTTAAAAATCATCTCAAGTCTGATAAAGTTAAAGAAGGGGAGCGTTGTTTCCAGTTCAAAAGAAATGTCCATGATATTTCAAAATTTCGCTCTTTTCCCTTGGCTTACGGTAAGAGAAAATATCGGCTTCGGCTTAAAAATGAAGGGTATGATAAAAAAAGACAGAGAAAAGATTATTGCGGAGAAAATAGAAGAGGTGGAGCTCTCCGGATTTGAAAATAAATACCCAGCTGGACTTTCAGGAGGCATGAAGCAAAGGGTCGGCATAGCGCGAGCGCTTGCGGTAAACCCCGATCTTTTGCTTATGGACGAACCGTTTTCAAGTCTTGATGAGATTACCGCCGAACATCTTCGAACAAAACTGCAGGAAATTTGGTTGAGATATAAGATGACTATTATCATGGTCACGCACCTAGTAGAAGAGGCAGTTGAGCTTTCTGACAGAGTCATAATATTTAGCAAGAGACCTGCCTCTGTAAAAAATACCGTCACTGTGAATATGAATAGGCCAAGGGATAAGAGATCAAAAGAATATTATGATTTGGTTGATCAGATTGATAAACAGATAGAAGGATAGTAATTAATTACAGTAAATATATAATTGTTTAACTTATGATTCTCAAGGTAAAAAACAATGCAAAATCACTGCTTGCCGGATTAATATTTTTATCCATATTTTTTCCTTACAATTTTGCAAACGCCAGCATTCTTTCCAATTTTGAGAGCGGGTTTACAGATCTAAAGGAATTTATAAATAAAGATATAGTAGAAAAAATAAGGAATGATTTTTGCAGTCTGTATGCATTATCCGTATCAAACGGCATTTGGCAAACAAGCGATTTCAGAGCAAAAATTGGCAATTTTTTTTGTTCCGGATACAAAGTTCAGATAGGTGGACCTGCGCAGACAGAGACCGGGAGTCTGGGTGAAATTTTAAATGTTTCAAAACAAAATTTCTCAAACAATTTAGTCAAAAATAATTATCTACCGAACCCTCTTTTTGGAGACACTTCCGGCAAAGGAGACAAGTTAAGTAGCGGAGAAATCATATATTGGACGAATCTGGAGAGAATCAAGAATGACAACGGCTTGAAGGTCTTGACCGAAAACAATATACTGGCTGAAATCGCTCTTGCGCGCGTAGAGGATATGTTTGATAAAGGCTATTTTGCTCACGTTTCTCCAACAGGTGACAGCGCATCAAAAACAGCGGTGAGAGACGGTTATGAATATATAACAATTGGAGAAAACATAGCTCTCGGAAACTTTAACGGCTCAAGAGACCTAGTCACTGCATGGATGAATAGCCCAGGCCACAGAGCCAACATATTAAATAAAAATTACACTGAAATCGGCGTAGCAGCTATTGAGGGTATTTATAAAGGCGAACAGGTTTGGATCTCGGCGCAAATATTTGGTAAGCCGCTTTCCGACTGCACATTACCTGATTCTACGCTCAAAGATGATATATTAAAAGATAAAGTTTCCGCGGAAAATCTGAATTCCAGCTTAGAAAATATCCAGGCGCAGTTACAGCAAATAAGCAGTTTTGATACTGAAGCCTATAATGCAAAAGCTTCCGAATATAACGCTCTAGCCAAACTTTATAATAATCTTGTGGCAGAAATTAAAAAATTAACTGCGACTTATAATCAAGAAGTCCAAATATTCAATGACTGTATAAAAACTGTATAAGATGATTCTTACCACTCATTCCATAGTCGGCGCTAGCATTGCTAATTTATTTCCCAATCACCCAGGATTAGGTTTTGCCTTGTCTTTTGCCAGCCATTATTTATTGGATACCATTACTCACAAGGATTACAACATAAGCGGTTTTGTAGATAAAGATTCAAAGACAATAAAGTCCCTTTTTAATAATATGAAATCGGCAATTCACCTGATGTTTGTCGGCGCTGATTTTTTAGTAGGGGTAATTTTATGCGTCTTAATTTTCGTCAGGGATGAAAAGACTGCTTATCTTACAGCGCTCGGTGTATTGGGCGGTGTATTGCCAGATATCTTTCAATTCCTTTATATGAAATATAAAAAACATCCATTTAAAGCTTTTCAAAAGATTCATGATGAGGTTCATAATAGGGAAACGCCTGTTACGGGTTATTTGAGCCAGATACTCTCAATATTATTTTTTGTCTCTATGTATTTCTTGTTTAAATAAATAAGACAGCTAAAATTGCTTGACAAAATTCCAATCGGGCATAGACTATTAGTCTAGTTCTTCGATTCAGTTCTCTTCACCTCCTCCTAACCAGAAATTAGGTGCGCCTATAGCTCAGAGTACAGAGCGCTCCGATACGTTTCGGAGAGGTCGTAGGATACAATCCTACTGGGTGTTCCTAATTTTTGGCGGAACTTGTTCCTTCGTTTGATATACCAGTCCCTTATGAGGCTGGTTTTGTTTTAAATTAATTTGACAACAAAGGCATATAAATTATACTTAGTAAGTTGATGAATCGGTTTAAACATCAACGACACCCTTGCCACGAGGGATACGTGGATGTTCTTCACACTTCAAGAGGAGGCAAGATGCGGAAACTCGTCACGGGTCTCGCAGGCGTGCTTCTCCTCTGTCTGGAACTTGCATGGGCACAAGCAGTGTCAATGCGGTTCCTTCTTCCGGCCGCGGCCGTTCTGATGATCGTCGCTATCGCGATGATCATCACGAGCTTCGGTGGAGACAGCAGGAAAGCACTTGCTCGCTTCAAGCGCACGTTCGATCGGCGGTGGCACGGTGGCGGTTCGGCGGGGGCGGAGTTCCCCCTCACCCGAAGTCGTCTCATCGGCGCCTGGGCCTGATCAACGATGAACGAAGTACCCCCGACAGGACCACAAATCTTGTCGGGGGCTTCTTTTTTATATTTAAACTTGACAAAAATATCTATATATGCTATCATTGTAAATAGAAATGGACTGGTTTCCAGCATTATTAGGTCTTTCCACGACAAACGAAAATAGGGGGAAAAGATGCTCATGACAGCGGAGAAGAAGGAAGTAGCGGTACATGAGTTCGACGCCGAGCAAGGACCAGTTCCTGCTCATCGGCATCAGAACGGCGGGGGTTGGGTAGCCAACACCGCGACCGTGGCTCTAACCGCATACGTCGGTCCAAACGCTTCGGTGTTTGGCAAGGCAATGGTCTTCACGAATGCCCGCCTTCTGGACGATTCGCAGGTCTCCGACCGAGCGAAGGTTCACGGCGATGCGGTACTGTCCGGCAACACATGGGTCTTCGAAGAAGCCAATGTGAGCGGACACGTTCACATTCACAACACGAGGATCTGCGGACAGTTGTATGTCTCTGGACATCAGAGCATCATCAATCAGCCGATCATGT
Source organism: uncultured Candidatus Saccharibacteria bacterium (assembly GCA_964412245.1). GTDB lineage: Bacteria > Patescibacteriota > Minisyncoccia > Phycocordibacterales > GWA1-40-21 > Bog-1340. Next base: position 1,828 of record CAYPMZ010000024.1, on the reverse strand, counting down.
CCCACTGACGTTTCGTCAAAGGAGGAGAAGGAGTGCGAATATTATAGCCCTCGATCTTAACCGGTCGGGGGCTTTCTGTTTTTATATAAAATTTTTTAGAATTAGGCCAAGTTTAAACTTTTCAAAAATATTTCCAATTCTTTTCCTTCTATTTTTCTATATTCGTTTGGAGCCAATTTTCCGATTTCTATATTCATGATACGGACTCTTTTTAATGAATCAATAGGCAAAGTCAGCGCATCGCACATTCTTCTTATTTGGTGTTTCTGACCCTCGGATAAAGTAATAGAGAATGTTTTTTCACCGAGAGATTTCGTCTTACAGGGCGCGGTCTTTATACCTTCAAGCTGCATGCCTTTTTCAAATACTTTCAGTTGAGAATCTCTCACAGGGACTCGTGTTTTTACGATATATTCTTTTTCATGTTCATATTTAGGATTGAGTAGGCGATCAGTTATTCTTCCGTCATTTGTAAGAATCAAGAGGCCCTCTGAATCTTTATCAAGTCTGCCGACAGGGAAAACGCCTTTTAGCGGAATAGATGAAGAAATATCCTTCTCGCCTTTTTGCGGGCTGTGGGTTATGACTCCTCTCGGCTTGTTATAGGCATAGTAGACAAAATTATTTTTAATTTTCTTGATGATTTCTACTTTGTCTGCCGGCTTCACTTTATCTCCTAGCACTGCAATCCTGCCATTTATCCTCACTTTCCCAGCGGAGATTATTTTATCTGCTTCTCTGCGTGTTGCTATACCTTTATCGGCCAGATATTTATTTATTCTGATTTCTCCTGTCATATCTGGACTATATCATTTTTCACTATATATGAATACTGCCAATTATTCCTAAATATGCTAATATGTCTGGCTATGCACGAAATATTCTTTATCAATTCAGTGGAGCATTTTTCCTACTTGGGAATATTCGTTTTTGCGATATTTTCAGGCTATTTAGTGCCAATTCCCGAGGAAATCATATTGCTTATAGTCGGCTATATGGTCAGTATAGAGTTTATACACTTTATACCCGCGCTCATTGTGGTAATCATAGCTTTTATAATAGGTGATAACATCCTATTCAGACTCACTATTAAAAACAACAAGCACGTTAACAAATTTATAAATGAGGTCCTTTCCTTGAAAATAATATCTAAAAATAAAGCTTTATTTGAAAAGCATATCAATCTGACAATTTTTGTTTCAAGATTCGTCCCTTTTCTGAGGTTTGTAGGGCCGGTTTTTGCAGGGTATGTAAAAGCCAAAGAAAAGACGTTCATGCTATTTAATACTCTTGCAATAGTAATATACACTCCGTTTTTAATATGGGCAGGTTATTTTTTCCACGATTCTTTTATCCAAATATCCGGTCAGCTGTTAAAAGCAAGACATATAATAATCATTCTTGTATGGATTATAGTCGGGCTTATTATTACGAGAATAGTTGACTATGTTTTTAGAAAAGTCATTTAAACAGCTTGTAGGGAGTAGCTTCTTAGCTTTTTAGGAATACAAATAAAAATGGCGGCTCGCAAAGCGAGCCGCCATTTGTTGTATTTTCTATAAGCTACTCCCTACAAGCTACAAGCTAGTTTCTATTCCTCCCTATAAGGGGCATTTTTTATAATTTCTATTATTTCGTCTTCGGAGTCCACTATCTTGCAAATATTCAGATCTACTTTGTCAATCGTATTATTTTCTTTTAGAAGTTTTTGCTCAAATAAAGATAAAATCGGAGCCCAAAAATCTCTACCGACAAGTATTACTGGAGTCCTACTTATTTTTTTGGTCTGAATTAAAGTCATTATTTCCATAAGCTCATCCAAAGTGCC